>JAAYWX010000376.1 GCA_012516225.1 Clostridiales bacterium | reverse complement strand
TTTCAATCCACGCTCCCCGCGAGGGGAGCGACGTAGTACAATTTATTGGTACAATTCCAATGCTGTAATTTCAATCCACGCTCCCCGCGAGGGGAGCGACAGTATCAATAACAGGCTTGTCTGCAAAAAGTGCGCATTTCAATCCACGCTCCCCGCGAGGGGAGCGACGCGAGTATCTGGACATGACGTTTGACGAGCTGAATTTCAATCCACGCTCCCCGCGAGGGGAGCGACTGCAGGCGTTTGCGGCATTTCGTGTTGTGTGGGGATTTCAATCCACGCTCCCCGCGAGGGGAGCGACCGGTTATTTCTTCCTCCGACATCTCCAGCGACACATTTCAATCCACGCTCCCCGCGAGGGGAGCGACTGCAAAAAAGCATAATTTTTTGTGATTTAATACTTAATTATACGCCTATTTGAACAATTGAACAGCAGTAAAGGCCGGAATTTCGTTTCACTTGTCTTGAATTATTAATTATTTTCCGTTTTTTCGAGGTGCGAACCTGTAAGAAAGCTATGATAGCTTTAACTTCGCACTACACCATTAGAATCCCTTCTGGGTCATAACTTTTTTGGACTCCAAAATGTTCAATTTTAGCATTATAACTGTTTCCAAGATAATAAAACCTCAAACTGTCCTTATCTTTGTCAATTATCCGGCAGAGCTTACTCTTCAGCACAAGTGCCTGAGATGAGTCAAGCAAACATTCAAAAACGCTGTTTTGTACACGCTGACCGTAATTTACGCACTGTTTTGCTATAAGGCGCAATCTTTTTCTGCCTGCTGCATCTTCTGTATTAACATCGTAAGTAATAAGAACCATCATTTTTTAGCCTACTTCCATAAAAACGGCGGATAGTCTTCCAAATCGTCTCTGAGAAATCTCGCAAGAAGAAGGGCCTGAATATACGGAACAAGTCCCCATGAAATCTTTTCTTTAAGATATGGATGAGTTATAGTATCGCGTTTTCGCTCCTGCCACGCTTTTATTACTTTTTTCCGTCCATCGTCTGTCATAATAACAGCTCCGCTTTCCATCTCTTCAAAGTCTTCACCTTTTACAACTCGATTGTTAATCAGCGAAACCACAAAGCGATCTGCAAAACATGGCCGAAGTTCTTCCATAAGGTCCAATGCGAGAGAAGATCTTCCCGGACGGTCACGGTGGAAAAATCCTACATAAGAATCAAGTCCAACGCTTTCCAGTGCTGAAGAACAATCATTAGCAAGCAATGTATATGCAAAAGACAGGAGAGCATTCATTTTGTCAAGGGGCGGACGGCGGCTTCGGTTTCGGAAGAAAAATTCCTCCTTATTATTCAAAATCATCTCATCCAGTACCGAAAAATAAACGGCAGCCGTTTCCCCCTCAAGTCCCCTCAGATGCTCAGGCGTATCTGCAAGAAGTATTTCGGAAAGACTGTTTTTAAGCTTTGAAGAAGCATCTTCCAATTTGTCCGAATCAACTCGCATACCGTTATCACGAATTGTTCGTTCTATGCTCCACCTGCAATTAAACACCTTCCCGAAGATCATGTTCCTTGCAATTTTGCAGCTTCTATAGGGGTCATCCGCTAAACGGTACTGCATTCTGCGCAGAAGCACATTCCCATTTGCCTCTCCTATCGATTTTGCCAAAAATCTTCCGTTAGGTGGGCAGAAACAAAGGCGTATTCCTCTTTTGGCACAAGCTCCCATAAGTGCGGGACTTGCCCCTGCATAGGTAAAAGCAACAATTCCTTCAAGAGTATGGAGCGGAAAACGGGCAATTTCATCATTCCCTTGCAATATTACCGCGTTTTCCCCGTCCAAAGCAAGATATGCATCTTCCGTTGTAACAAACAGAGTATTGAGGAGCTTTCTCATATACTTTCCTCCATGTACGCTTTTACAGGCCGCTTTTTCAGCAGTGCAGGAATGCACAGTTCTTTCAGCGAGCAGGAACAGCATCTCTTTGACGGCTTAACTTTCGGCGTATATCCACGTCTAAAAAGTTCATGCATTTCTAAAAGAGCATTGCAAACCTCTTTTCTGAGTTCTGGAGTAAATTCAACGGCAAGTCTGCGTTTTGATTCCCCGTAAAACAGCGCCCCTCTCGGAATAGTGTAGCATAGCATTTCTTCAAGGCACATAGCTTGGGCGCAAAGCTGGGCTTTGTCACAATTTTCCTGCTTAGCTTCTCCTCGCTTGTATTCTACCGGAAACGGAAGCCACACCCCATCCCATCCTTTAAGTGCTATTCCGGAGCTGTCGCGGTGAAATTCGACAACATCGCATTTGCCTGAAATGCCGAGAGAACGTGAAAAAACACTCATGCCCCGGGTTATTATAACATTGCCGCGTTTCTCACAAAGGCCTTCGTCGTGAGTACGTTCGTGCATGATTTCTCCGGCTACCGTTAGAATATTGTCTTTCCATAAATTTTCAACGTGTATCAGAGCCCACTGCCGTCTGCAGAACAAGAAATGTTGGAGACCGGAAAGTTGGAGAAAATCCTCTTCTTCATATACTGTTACCCCATACGAGTTACGGTAACGCCCTCTGGAACAGAGGACTCATCTACTTTTACAATGTAATCCTTATAGCTTCTTGGGACCTCCACCCCTTCTTTTCGGGTAACTGTTACGGATTCAAACAGCTTATATGACGGAGCATTGCCCAGTTCGCTGTTGTGTTTGAAAACGATCAGTTCTCTTACAGCCATTTTACCCCGTGCGGCCGAGTGGTCATACTCGAACATATTAAGTATTGCTTCCCAAAGAAGGGATAGGTCTTCTTCCGAAAAACCGGTGGTTTTGCGGGCAAGGTTTGCCGATATGTAACCCTCGCAGCGGTAAAGCCCGTATGGGACGATGTATTTGCGTCCAAATTCGGTTTCTTTTTTCTCCGCATCGGATTCTTTGGTTATTGCAACGCGCGTAATAGTAATCTCCTGGGGTATTATAGGCTCAACGCTGCGGGCAAAACCAAGCTGCACAGGGCCTCTCACCTGCCCGCAGTTGAGGGCTCCCTTCACAAATGTAGTCATAACTGCGCCAAAAGTGCGTATGTCAAAGAAGTTCTCACACATGAAACTGCGGATTTTTTCGTCTATTTTATCGTCTTTTTTCTTTTTTTCTTTGATATCGTTTTCATTCGTGCCAAGGTAAGCGTAAGCTTCCGAATCGCTTCTGTTCAGCGGCACGCCTTCCTTTATGTAAATACGGTAGCCGGGCGCGTTTTCTTTAACCGTTTCAACATAGTTTCGTATCTTGCGTTTAATACAAACATCGGTTACTATTCCAAGGTTTGTTTCGGGATCTATGCGCGGCATATTGCCTGCATCCGGGTCTCCGTTTGGGTTTCCGTTTTCAACATCAAAAAGGATTACGAATTCATAACGGTTTTTAATAGGTTCTGACATATTATTTACCTCCTCTGTATTTGCTGCGCCGCAGCTTTTATCCTTTTTTTCAAAGCGTTTCTGTTTTTGATGATAATATCCGAGCTGGAATATGCCCTGCTCATAAAGGTTATGATGGGCGGGATAGTTCTCGCTTATAAGTGCCATAAGCTCCCCAAGCTGTTTTTCATAATATGTACGCATTCCGCCATCAAGCTTTCTCAAGTGTTTGCCTACCAAATCAATAACTATTGGGAATACAACGGCGGGAGTAGCGCATGCCGATGAAAAATACTTGTCCTTGATGCTTGTTACATCACTTGCCTTTTCTTGTATGGCTTCTGCCACATAAAACAGTCTGCCGAGAACGTACGGCTGATAAGCCGTATTTTCGTTTAGTTTCACTTCCAAAGCCTCCTTAAATTTGATATTATCTGCGTTGCGCAGTAAATAAGCCTTTATGATTGCTGCGCGGCTGCGGTTTATTTCTCGTTCAGCTTTAATTCTAAGCTGTGTCTGCTGATAAAGCGTGGCAGGGTATTTCCCTCCCGTAAGGACTGCGCGGAGCGTATCACCGGTCATCTGCGGTGAAGACGTTTTGTCGCTGGAATTTTTATTGACCGTTTCTCCGAGCAGTTCCCGCAAGGGGATATTTGTCCACTTGCTTTGGTCGTCTGAAACAATCTCAATATCATCATAATGTTTCCTTATGTTCCGGACAAAACTGCCAAATCCGTCACGCTGGAAAAAGCGCACCGACAGTCTTCCGGCATTAGGCGAAACGCCGAGAACATAAAAGCGGTTTTCTGGCTTGAGGGGAATCCCTTCCCAGTTTACCGGAAACCCTTTTGCTATTGCCTCCATATATTCGTCCAAATCCTTGTCGGTCATTATGTTCTCGTCATCCGAGCCATCGAGAAATTTTGAAAAAGCATCCTGATAGCACGGTTCTCCGTCCTCCGCCCAGTAAACAAGTGTGGTATCCCCTATCTGCTTAACATGCTTTTTGTCGGACAGCAAATAGTTAAGTGCCGAGGTATAGGCAAAGGCGGCATATTTCCCGACAGGGGCATTGATGTTCTGCTCACGGTTGTAAGAACAGAATGCCAAAGCATTGAATGAAACCAAAGCCGCGCCGCTGGGCTGTGCGCCTGCAACTCCCTTTATGGCAGGATGTATTTGCATAGGAACAACCTTCTCTCCCGTTACGAGACAGCGCATGCATTCTCCTTCTTCAGAAGAATTGTAGTATGTCTGCCATATCTGTGAAATTGCTCTGTTTTGTGACGGGAATGCACCTTCAAACATGAACACGAGGTTTGCTCCTGCTTCAATGTCTTCAATAAATCCGGACAGAGCCGAGTTTTCTCTTGCACATGATATCTCCCAGCGTTCAAAGAAACGGACGATTGCTTTTGCAAACTTGTCATCGCTGCTTTCAAGAAGGGAGATATGCAGAGCTTTTGCCGCCTCAAAGCACTGTTTTGTCCTTTTAGGCTTTCCCTTATCATCTATTCCCAGTATGTATGAGGAATTGTCCCAAAGAAAGTTTGCCTCAACTCCGGATGATCTTTTTACCGGAGCTGGCAATTCTATCTCTCGCGGCTCTGTCACGGTCTTTTTTCCCGCCTTCTTTTCGTCTTTAAGCGGATACACCTGCAGAAGTTCTCCGTTTTCATCGATTTCAAGTGCGTAAGAAACCTTTGCCTTTGCCCAGCCGGGTCGGGAAATTTTCCCCTTTTCGGCAAGTGCTTCGTAATAATCTGCCAAAGCCTGAAGTATCATCTAAACACCTCGCAGTTGCGCAAATCAATGACGCCGTTTTGAAGCTTTGCCCTAAAAAACATGGGAGTTATATTTTCAGGGTTGCTGTAATCCAAATCAAAAAGCATAAATCCCAAATCCCTTTCTTAATCAGGATAAGAGGTCACAATT
>JAAYWX010000375.1 GCA_012516225.1 Clostridiales bacterium | reverse complement strand
TGCGGTTGTTGCCGACGAAGTAAGAAACCTTGCAGTCAACTCCGCAGAAGCGGCAAAAAGTACCACCGCCCTTATTGAGGAAACCATTGCTTCCGTTGAGGGGTGAACAAAACTTGCACTATCTGTTGCTGAATCTATGCGGGAAGTTAAGGATATATCCATTCAGTCCAACGGACTGATGGAAGAGATAAACAAAGCAACGGCAGAGCAGGCAAGCGCACTGAGCCAAATTAAGACGGGTATGGAACAAATATCTTCCGTTGTACAGCAAAATTCCATGACTGCCGAGGAAAGCTCCATATCGTCACAAAAGCTGAGCGAACGTTTCAATGAGCTTCAGGAAGTAATTTTAAAATTCAAAGTTTAGCTTTTGTTAGTATAATCCAGCTTGAATCTTATGCGGATTTATAGCGAGAGTCAATTCAATTAAAAAATCCGGACTGCTTTTTAACAGTCCGGATTTTTTAGTTTAGTAATTAATAAATCGTGCAAATGAAGTTTGTTCAAGATTTGAGCTTTATCCAAATTGAATCGTAATAATCCAGGGTTTCCTGAGGAAGGTTTATAAACGATTCGCATTTTGAGAGCACTTTTTCAGCGGGATACATTACCGACATAGAAAGCTCATCTGCATCAAGAAGACTGCGGACTTCCACATTAGGACTTGTATATCCTATATATTCAGAATTCGCAAGGCTCTGTTCAGTACCTGTCATGAAGTTTATGAAGGCCTCAGCGTTTTCTTTGTTTTGGGCGCCTTTTGGAATGCACATGGCATCGACAAATACATTGGAGCCTTCCTTTGGTATGCAGAACTTAAGTTTGGGATTAGCCTGATGCATAGTCAGATAATCTCCGGCATAATAAGGACCGATTGCGGCTTCACCGCTCTCAAGCTTGCTGAAAATCTGGTCCATAACATAGCCCTGCAAAATGGGCTTTTGCTTTTTCAAAAGCTCGAAGGCTTCATCCAGTTCGCTTTTGTCTGTGGTGTTCAGTGAATATCCGAGATATTTAAGGGCTATGCCCATGGCATCGCGCGGGTTGTCGAACATAAGGATGTTTCCAGCATTTTTTTCATCGAAAAGAGCGCCCCAGCTATCCACTTCACCGACAACATCGGGGTCGTATATAATTCCGACTGTTCCCCACATATACGGTACGCTGTATTTGTTTTCAGGGTCGTAAGGCATATTTTTGAGATTGCTGTCGATAAGAGAATAATTCGGGATATTGGAAAAATTAAGTGGCTCAAGCATATCCTCGCCGATAAGCCTTGAAATCATATAGTCCGAAGGAATGATGACATCATAGCTGACACCGCCCTGCTTTAATACGGAGTACATCTGCTCGTTTGATTCAAAATTTTTGTAATTGACCTTTATGCCTGTATCCTTTTCAAACTGTTTGAGAAGATCGGTATCGATGTATTCTCCCCAATTGTATACATTGACTACGCCTTTTTTCGCCCTGCTTCCTCCGCAGCCGGAAAACAGGAAGATAAACATAGCGGTACAGACGATAACTGAAATTAATTTTTTCATAATTACACCTCTTCCGGCATTTGTTCTCTTTTCAGATCCGCCTTGCGCTGCTGTCTCGACTCCCGAACATTGACGATGACAAGCAGAATAAGGACGACTGTGAAAAGGAGAGTTGAAATTGCATTTATTTTCGGGCTTATCCTCTTGCGTGTCATAGCATAGATAGCCATTGAAAGCGTCTGAACGCTGCTGCCAGCCGTAAAATAGCTTATTACGAAGTCGTCGACGGACATCGTGAAAGCTATCAGAAGCCCGTTTATTATTCCCGGCATTATTTCCGGTATTATCACTTTATAAATAGTCTGAAACCATGTACAGCCCAAATCCTGAGCGGCTTCAAACAAATTGCGGTCGAGCTGGTAAAGTTTAGGCATGACCGAAAGTATAACATAGGGAATATCGAAAGTGATGTGTGCTATTAAAAGCGTGCCGAAACCAAGCTCAAAGCCTATGACAACGCCGGCCGAAACAAACAGAAGAGAGAGCGAAACGCCGGTAATAATATCCGCATTTATCACAGGGATGTTGTTTATCATAAGAAGCGGCGAGCGCCAATGCTTTTTCATATTGTAGAAGCCGATAGCGGCAAAAGTACCGATGACGGCTGCGGCAAGGGCGGCGAGCACGGAAACAAGCAAGGTTGTTTCAAGCGACGACATTATTAAACTATCCCTGAACAGTTCCCTGTACCAGTCGAGCGTAAAGCCGGACCAGATTGTACGGCTTTTTGAACTATTGAAGGAAAAAACGATCAGAACGATTATCGGCGCATACAGAAAAATAAAGGTCAGCGCCGTCAGGATGTTTCCGCCGGTGTTCTTACGTTTCACATCATCACCGCCTGTTCTTCACCCTCACCGAACTTGTTCATAATGCTCATGCAGATTACGACTATTGCCATCATAATAAGAGAAATGGCGGAACCCAAGTGCGGATTGTATGCGGAACCGGTAAACTGCATTTCAATAAGGTCGCCGAGGAGCATAACCGTTCCGTTGCTGAGAAGCTTTGAGATTACAAAAGTTGAAACGGCGGGAACAAAAACCATGGTTATTCCGCTTATAACGCCGGAAAGGCTTAAAGGGAAAATAACTTTTCTGAAAACAGTGCCTCTGTCCGCGCCTAAATCTTCCGCAGCTTCTATGACAAAGGGATCTATTTTTACAATAACGCTCTGGATGGGGAGTATCATAAAGGGCAGATAGTTGTAAACCATGCCGAGTACAACAGCTCCGTTTGTGTTTATAAGCTGAAAATGCGTTATCGGAGTATAGTTCAGATCGTTTGCGTGGAGGCTGTTTATCAGGTCAAATACTCCGAGAGCTGCAAGAGCACGATTTATAAGCCCCGTATTTTCAAGGAGCGACATCCATGCGTATGTGCGCAGAAGAAAGTTTATCCACATCGGAAGCATTACAAGCATAAGCACTATGCGTTGCGTTTTTATGTTCATGCGGCTGATTGCGAGAGCAACGGGATATCCGATTAAAAGACATACCGCCGTGGCGACAAGAGCAAGCCACAAACTGCGTCCGAAAACCGGGGCATAGCTTATTATGCCGGAAAAATTCTTCAAAGTGAAGCCGTTGCCTGCGCTTGTGAAAGCGTAAACGACTATGAGGATAATAGGGATTACAACGAACAGAGCCATCCAGAGGATGTAAGGAAAAGCAAACGACTGCTTTCGGTAGCGCTCCAAAAATGCTCTTGCGGAGCGAAGGATACGGAGCGGCTTGGATTCAGACCATGAAGAGAGAGAGGTTTTACTCATCTTCTGCCCCCCCTTCATCCGGAGCGGCGGAAAGCTCGTCATATTCGGAACTGTAGGAGCTGTAATCGCCGTAAAGTCCCGAATATTCGCTTTTTTTCATAATATGGAAACCGTCGGGATCTATTTTTACTCCGATTTTTGCTCCGACAGGAGAATGGTCGGTTGTTTGTATAAGCCACTTAAAGCCTTGAAAATCGACAATTATGTCATACTGCATACCTTTGAATGTAACATCTGTGACCGTGCCGGTTATCTGACCGAGTTCAACAGGGACAATATCTATATCTTCGGGACGGACTACCACGTCAACGGGTTCATTAGGGGCAAAGCCCTTGTCCAGACAGGGAAAATCCCTGCCGTACATTCTGACTGTATTGTCGGAAACCATTATGCCGTCTATTATGTTGCTTTCACCGATAAAATCGGCGACGAAAGCGTTTTTCGGCTCGTTATATATGTCAACAGGAGTGCCTATCTGCTGTATCTCACCCTTGTTCATTACAACAACAGTGTCTGACATAGTCAGGGCTTCCTCCTGGTCATGCGTCACATAAACAAAAGTGATGCCCACCTGCTGCTGAATTCGCTTCAGCTCTCGCTGCATATCCTTTCGCAGTTTAAGATCCAAAGCGCCCAGAGGTTCATCAAGCAACAAGACCTGCGGCCTGTTTACTATTGCTCTTGCTATGGCTATACGTTGCTGCTGACCGCCGGAAAGCTGGCTTACAGAACGTTTTTCATAGCCTTTAAGGGCAACAAGCTCCAAAGCCTCATGCACCCTACGGGTTATTTCCCGTTCTGAGAGCCTCGGCTTTTGGATACGCAGCCCGAACGCAATATTTTCAAATACGTTCAAATGCGTAAAGAGCGCATATTTTTGGAAGACCGTATTTATCTTGCGCTTGTGAGGCGGAACATCATTTATTTTCACACCATCGAAAATAACCTTGCCGGAATCGGGTTTAAGAAAGCCGCCGATAATCCGCAGGGTTGTTGTTTTTCCGCAGCCCGAAGGACCGAGCAGCGTGAGAAATTCTTTGTCCTTAATGTCTAAATTGATAGAGTCAAGTACGACTTCGCCGTCGAATTCCTTACGGCAATCTATAAGCCGTATTAGTTCTTTGGACATTGGCGTCCCCCTTCTGTTTAATACCACCGTGGATTAAAAATAGTACGGTTTTACCGAAAGATGGTATTTCCCGATTTTTACCTTATTTCTCTTGTTTTCCGGATCCATTTTACAAAGGAATCCGCAACGCAAAACTCAATATATATATAAAAATGTCACTTGTCAACGAAAAAATCAAAATCAAAATATTTTTTGACAAAATCGATGTTCTGTACGGAAAAACTCCTGCCGTTAAGGTAATTTAAAATTCCTGCTTCGGTTTTGAAGCTGAATTTCAGACGGTAAGAATAAAGCGCCTGCCCTTTTTCCCCGTACTGACGGTTGACGCGTTCTGAACCATATTTTCCGTCACCGAGAAGAGGTGTCCCATTGGCCGCCATCTGCGCCCTGATCTGATGTGTTCTGCCGGTAAGCAGACGGCATTCGACAAGCGAAAGGCCGCTTTTAGTCTGCAGGGTGCGGTATTCAGTCAAGGCTTCCTTTGCACCGGGGCAGCTTTGTTTTTTAATAAATACTTGATTTTTAGAGGAATCTTTGAATATCCATCCACGGAGCAGACCCTCTTTAGGATTGGGTCTTCCACAGACTGCGCAGAGATAATATTTATCAATTTCGCGGTTTTTTATTTTTTCATTCATTATGCGAAGTGCTTCCGCATTTTTGGCAGCTATGACAATACCGCCCGTATTTCTGTCAATTCTGTTGCATAGGGCGGGGGCAAAAGAGTTTTCCCCTCGCGGGTTCCACTCGCCTTTCTGGTATAGGTAAGCTTGAATGTTGGCGATTAAAGTGTCGTAACTCCATTCTCCGTCACTATGGCAGAGCATACCGGGTTTTTTATCGGTCAAAATGATATTTTCATCTTCATAAACTATACTGAGACGAGGGGTTCCCACTTTTAAGTAGGCATTTTCCTCCGTCGGCACATCGAAAAATTCATCGTTTATATAAAGCTGCAGAGTATCACCCTCTTTGAGCCTGTCGTCGCGCTTTGCGCCCTTCCCGTTAAGTTTTATGCGCTTTAAGCGGATGTATTTCTGCAGAAGCGACTCAGGGAGGAGAGGGACAGCCTTTGCGACAAAACGGTCAAGACGCTGGTTTGCATCGTTTTTTGAAACAATAAATTCTTTCATTGAGTTTCTCCGAAAAATAATTGTAAAATGCAGAAAACGTATTATAATAATTATAAGAAAAATATTATTGGAAGAAAAAAGGTC
>JAAYWX010000374.1 GCA_012516225.1 Clostridiales bacterium | reverse complement strand
GCGTTTTTGTTGGTTGCGGAGGAGGGATTTGAACCCACAACCTTCGGGTTATGAGCCCGACGAGCTGCCAGACTGCTCCACTCCGCGATATAGCGGCTTTTTTAAGGTGCTTATATATGCTAACACAACAATCAGGTAATGTCAAGTACTTATTTATTGGTTTATATTGAGAATATTTATTATTCGTTATTTAAATTATTGATTAATTTGCGTTGAGTATATATCATGGAAATAGTATTACTGTAAAGATTAGTACGCAGGATTAAGAATAAAGCACAACTGAGGTTAAAACAGGTGCAGCAAAGGAGGAACTTGATTTGTCTAACGTATACTATGAAACTTTAAAATCAAGAAGAAGTATAAGGAAGTTTTCGGACAGAGCGGTAGAAAAGGATAAAATCGATATTATCCTAAAAAGTGCGCTGCTGACTCCATCGTCAAGATCGATAAGACCATGGGAATTCGTTGCTGTTACGGACAAAGAAACTTTAACTAAGCTCTCTCAGAGCAGAGAACACAGCTCTCAGTTTTTATCAGGAGCAGCACTTGGAATTGTTGTAATTGCGGATCCTGAGCTAAGCGACGTATGGATAGAGGATGCGTCCATAGCCTCTCTTAATATTCAGCTATCCGCCCAATTTCTCGGTTTGGGGTCGTGCTGGATACAGATAAGGCAAAGAGCGCACAACGACCAGAAAATCGCTGAAGCGTATGTAAGAGAGGTCTTGGGGATTCCAGAAAAATTCAAGGTTGAAAGCATAATAGCAATAGGGTATCCTGATGAAAATAAAAAACCATATGATGAAGATAAGCTTCTTTATGACAAAATACATTACGGCAAATATTGAGCAGGAAACTTTGCGGACTGTTTCCAGCAGGAGATATGCGTTATCAAAATGCAAAAATGCAGGCGTGACTGTTTAATCGCATTCTGCAGCAAATGTTGAGCGGGAAAAAGAATCCGCACATAAGTCCGGCTAACACAAGCGAAGCTGGTATTCACGGCATGAGTGCATTTTGCGTTCTTTTACTGTATCGCCGTCACGCAGTTCTCCGGACAGAAGAGGGGAAAGCACATTGTGTGCGGTAAAGACTTCATCCGCAGGTTTTGCGATATAATTGGCATAGCAGTATTTGCATCCGCATATGCAGGTGTTGTACATGCCAATGTCAATGCTTGAAACGCATCCGCAGTCAGGTCTTTGGCTTTTATCTTTTTCGGCGCTTAGCCTGCACCCGAGAAGGCTTTCAAAAAGTCCGGCGTCTATGCAGCAGGCGTGTCCGATACCGTAACGTGTCAAGTCGTTTTTTTCGGAGCAGGTATCAATCTGCAGTCCTAAACCGTGCGCAATTTCAGCAAGCGATTTGCTCAGATCTGCCTGCTCTGCTTCTCCGAATGGAAGAAGATTTAAAATTCCGGAATTTCTTTTTACATTGCGGTAATCTTTATCTAAAAAGCTGATTATGCATTTTTTCGTATAGCCCTGAAGGCTTTCGGCTATTTTTTCAAATGCCATGACATGGTAATCCGCCGTATATTTGGGGCTGAGAAATATCGGGTCATACCGCCAGATTACCCGTTCGGGACCGACTATGGCGGACAAGCGCCGGAAAGTCGGAATAATTTCGCTGGACTTGGAAGGCAGGGCGGGCTCTATATCCCGTCCGTAAGGAGTCAACGTAAACTGAAAATAATAAGCATAATCTTTGAGCAAATGTAGTTTGTCCAGCATTGGAGAGGGGTTTTTTGTCCAGAATACAAATCCGTCCGCGATATCAGGAGAAAGACTTATTTTGCTGATCTGATGAGAGTTTGCGGGATTTCGCACAAACACAAAACCCTCTTTTATCCGGTTAAAAAACCAATCCGAATAATAACAGGGAATATCCGTCCGTCTACTTGCGCTTATTATCAATTCGATCATCCATCCTTGCTGCATCTGCGGGGACAATTATGTATTGTCGTCGAAAATAAATACATTATGTCCAATGTGTGCAGAATGCTGAAATTTGTTAACAATTCATAAATACGATTGACAAACGAATCAAAATGTTATATCTTATAACCAGAGAAAGGGTGAGTCCGATGTGCAGCGTAAGTTCACAAGAGATACCTTTTCCGGCGTGTTTCCGATAGTTTTAAGCTTGGCATACATGCGAGCTCACTTTTGTGAGAAATATGGGTTCAGGTGTTTGAAGCGATTTTCGATTTGAATGCAAAGAGCCCGGTATATTGGCAGACAGTATGCCTATGGTGAAAAATGTCGGATCCCGCAAAAATGAAGAAATGAGGTAAACCAAACCGGATGATTGAAAAAACTGAGCAGGCGTAGCCCCCTGTCCGCGTCGGACGGACAGGGGGTTGTGTTTTTTTATGCGATGCCGCCTTTATGTACGAGGTGAAAAATGACATCTGAACTCAATACAGATATTTTAGCAGGATAAGCAGCACAACACCGGGAAGACCGAGAATTCCCGCAACCAGACAATTGACCAGATTTACCGTTAAGCTCAGTCCGATAATTTTTCCGAAAAAATTGAGTACGATAAGTGCGATAAAGCCCGAAGCCGCATTTAAAAGCAGTTTTACGGCCCATTTCAGCGGCGTTTTAATGATTTTGAAAAGCAGGATAATCAGAAGCAGGCAGACTATTACGATACCGCCAGTGAGATAAGTAAAAGGCATAGGCAGCTCCTTTTTATGTAGTGTGCGCTCAATAATACCTTTCACGGTAGTGTTTGAGCGCCGTGTTGTACCTTGAACGCAGGGCGTTTATTTCAAAAATGCAGGCGTCCAGCGCGTCATGGTCCG
>JAAYWX010000373.1 GCA_012516225.1 Clostridiales bacterium | reverse complement strand
TTTTATATCCTTGCCGTTGATTATATCAAATTCACTTTTCCATTTTTTTATAGTTCCGAGCCATTCCGGACGTTCCTTTCCTTCAATGAGGGGGAGAAGGCTTTCAAGTTCTGTTTTAATATCGCCCACAATAGCCATATCGACCATGACGTTCTTACGGATTTCACTTTCATCGATATCAAATTGTACAATTGTTGCATGCGGGGCAAAATCGCGCAGATTAAGCGCAACGCGGTCGGAAAAGCGAGTGCCCATGGCAAGCAGCAAGTCCGCCTCGTCAATCGCATGGTTTGCCGTCATGCTTCCGTGCATGCCTATTAAGCCCATATCAAGGTCGTCTCCGAAACCTATTATGCCCGTACCCATTATAGTATGACATGTAGGAATCCTTGCCTTTTTTACAAATGAGACCAGTTCTTCACCAGCGCCGCTGCTTATTACGCCGCCGCCGAAACATACGACGGGGCGTTTCGCCTTGGCGATAAGATCCGCGACTTTCTGCAGTTCACTCTGCGGAGCAGAGGAAGGTTTAGCCGGTTGCCAGCGCGGCTCGGGCGTAAATTCACATACAGCTGTCGTTATGTCTTTGGGAACATCGACAAGGACAGGGCCGTGTCTGCCGCTTCCAGCTATTTTAAATGCATCGCGCAAGGTATCGGCAAGTTTGTTAATATCACGAACCGCATAGTTGTGCTTTGTGATAGGCTGCGTTATTCCGGTGATGAAAACTTCCTGGAAACTGTCCTTTCCTATAAGGTCCGTGCCTACATTGGCTGTAATAACAACCATAGGCACGCTGTCAAGATAGGCTGTGGCTATGCCTGTTACGGTATTTGTAGCCCCCGGACCGCTTGTTGCCAGAACAACGCTGGTTTTGCCCGTCGCCCTTGCGTAGCCGTCCGCCGCGTGGGTTGCGCCCTGTTCATGGGCAGTGAGGTAATGCTTTATTTTATCCTGCCGATGGTATAGAGCCTCATAGATATTGATTGCGGCTCCGCCTGGGTAGCCGAAAATATCTGTGACTCCCTGCTCAATCAAAACCTCAACGATTATTTCCGCTCCTGTCAGTTTCAAGTCACATTCCTCCTGTTCGGTTTATACGGGTTTCGCACGCTAAATCATTAGTACGTCAAGATAAACAAAAAGCCCCTGTCTCTTACATAACAAATATCAAGAGACAAAGGCATTATTTCCTCTGCGGTACCACTCTTATTGCTCATCCGAAACGCTGCACCGCTCCGGGCGAACCACTCTGCGACGTCAATCAACGTCGGACACTGTAACGGGCGTTTTCCGTTTCTGCTTACACAGGCTGAAAACTTCCGCCCTTCTGCAGACTGCTCCGGGATGATTTTCCTCCGAAACTGCGGCACTGCCTTTCACCTTATGGCAGCTCGCTGAAGCTCGAGTTACGGGCTACTTGTTCCCATCAAAGCATTTAATCCAATATTTTATTGTTTTTATGTTACATCACAAAAATAATGGTTGTCAACTGTATATTGTTCTAAAAATTAAATTTTTATGCCTAACTTTTATATTCATTTAGTATTCACCATACAGTTCTTTTGTACTATATTATACAAATTTCACTTGGATTTTGTGCCTTGTGATTATATTGTTTCCCAAATTGGTGGGCAATATAAAATTTTCTAAGATTTTTCTCTTGACAAAAATGAAAAACTCTTGTACTCTTTAACACAATAAATCAAATGCGATGACAGGGACAAAGCCTTTCGATGCATTCAGAGAGCCGTTGTTTGGTGTGAAACGGTATGCTAAGATTCGGCGAACTCACCCTCGAGCAGTCAGCTGAAAGCTGCGTGTGCGGCTGTAGGTGCGAACGGGTGTCCTCACCGTTACCAAAGAGGCGATATTTCTTTTGAGATATTGAAAGGGGGCAGTCATCTGCCAATTGAAGTGGTACCGCGGAGTTTCAGCTTCGTCTTCTGTCAGGGAAGACGGAGCTTTTTTGTTTATCCCCTCAATTTTTACCATAAGGAGGATTTAAAATGAGAAGAATAAAGGTGTTCGACACCACCCTGCGCGACGGCGAACAGTCCCCGGGATGCAGCATGAATCTTTCGGAAAAACTGCAGATGGCCCGGCAGCTTGATGCGCTTGGTGTTGATGTTATAGAGGCCGGCTTTGCAATCGCTTCTCCGGAAGACTTCAGGAGCGTTGAGGCTATCTCCAAAACCGTACAAAACTGCAAGGTGGCAAGTCTCGCCCGCTGCACACAGGGAGACATTGACGCCGCGTGGAATGCCGTTAAATGTGCGAAGTACCCGCGCATTCACGTCTTCCTCGCAACCAGCGACATACACATGGAGTATAAGCTGAAAATGACCCGAGAGCAGGTTCTGGAAAGCATTGCAAAGCACGTCGCCTATGCAAAATCGCTGTGTGATGACGTTGAGTTTTCTGCGGAGGATGCCTCGCGCTCCGATTGGGCATTTCTCTCCCAATGTTATGCCGCGGCCATCAAGGCGGGAGCCACTGTATTAAATGTTCCCGATACTGTAGGATATTCGACCCCTCAGGAAATGTTCGACCTGATAACTTACCTCCGCACCAATACGGAAGGGATAGAAAATGTTGATATTTCTGCCCACTGCCATGATGATCTCGGAATGGCGGTTGCCAATTCGCTCGCATGTCTGAGAGCTGGCGCAACACAAGTTGAATGTACTGTAAACGGCATAGGGGAGCGCGCCGGAAATGCAAGCCTTGAGGAAATAGTGATGGCACTTAAAACCCGCAGGGAATATTTCCAGATGGAAACGGGCGTAAATACTCAGCAGATTTATAAGACCAGCAAACTTTTGTCTTCAATAACAGGAGTGCCGATATCGCCCAGCAAGTCTATAGTCGGGGCAAACGCTTTTGCCCATGAGAGCGGAATTCACCAGCATGGTGTTATCGCAAACTCTTTGACCTATGAGATTATGAAGCCCTCGGACATAGGACTTCCGCAGAACTCTATGGTTTTGGGAAAGCACAGCGGTAAGCATGCACTGCGGGATAGGCTCAGCCAGCTTGGATACGAAGTCAGCAAAGAAGATTTGGATGAAATTTTTGTTCGTTTCAAAGCTCTTGCTGATAAGAAAAAAACTCTTACGGACCATGATATTGAAGCGCTTGCTTTATCGAGAGCCCGCACGGTTGCCGAAACATATGAGCTGATCAGCCATGTCGTCAGCACCGGCAAGGATATTACAAACATCGCATGTGTAAAAATAAAGAAAAACGATGAAGTTTTTGAAGAAGTGGCAATAGGCTCCGGTCCTGTGGACGCCGCCTTTAAAGCCGTTGACCGTATTACTGGGCTTGATGTCGCCCTTGAAAATTTCAGTCTGAACGCGGTTACGGACGGAGAAGATGCCATGGGCGAAGCGGTTGTCAAAATTCGGTTCGGCGATGAAATTTATACCGGCTGCGGGCTGTCGACGGACGTTATAGAATCGGCAATACGCGCTTATATCAATGGTATAAACAAAATTGTCGGGTCAAAATAAAAAGATATTTTCAGATATATATTATCTGAGCAAGATACAAACTTCCGTCTGCAGACAATTTGAAAGGACTGAAATAGCATGGGAATGACTATGACCCAGAAAATTCTTGCCGCGCACGCAGGGCTGCCGTATGTTTCGGCGGGCCAGCTTATAAAGGCAAAGCTGGATCTCATACTCGGAAATGACATTACCGCACCAGTTGCCATAAACGAGTTTTCAGGCGCCGGATTTGATAAGATTACCGACAGTGCTCGCATAGTGCTTGTCATGGATCACTTTGCACCGAACAAGGACATTAAAGCGGCTGAAAGCTGCAAGAAATGCCGTAATTTTGCAAAGCGTTTCGATATAGAACATTTTTATGATGTTGGAGAAATGGGAATTGAGCATGCTCTGATTCCTGAAAAAGGACTTATAGCTCCCGGAGAGGCTGCCATCGGAGCCGACAGCCATACATGCACATACGGCGCTATCGGCGCATTTTCGACCGGAGTCGGCTCAACGGATATGGCTGCGGCAATGGCAACGGGGGAAACATGGGTTAAAGTTCCGTCCGCTATTAAAATCAATGTTACAGGAAAAAAACGCAAATGGGTCAGCGGAAAGGACGTAATTCTTCATCTTATCGGAATGATCGGAGTTGACGGGGCACTGTACCAGTCATTGGAGTTTTCCGGCGAAGGGCTTGCCGACCTTACAATGAGCGACAGGCTTACAATATCCAATATGGCGATTGAGGCAGGAGCTAAGAACGGAATATTCGCGGTTGACGATATTACCCGCAGATATATGGAGGGACGCTGCAACCGTGCGTGGAGAGCTTATGAAGCGGATTCTGACGCGGAATATACAAGAACGATAGATCTCGACCTTTCTGAGATTCCGTGCACTGTGGCGTGGCCGCATCTGCCGGAAAAAACTCATCCTGCGGAAGATGGAAGAAATATCGAAATTGATCAGGTCGTCATCGGTTCCTGTACCAACGGAAACATAGAGGATATGGCGGCGGCGGCCGAAATTTTAAAAGGCAGACATATTAAGAAGGGACTGCGGGCGATCGTTATACCCGCAACCCCTGAAATCTATATGGAATGCATAGAGCGCGGATATGCAAAAATATTTATGGAGGCTGGCTGCATAGTTTCAACGCCTACCTGCGGGCCATGCCTTGGTGGACATATGGGAATTCTCGCCGCCGGAGAAAGGGCGGTTTCCACGACTAACCGCAATTTTGTGGGGCGCATGGGGCATGTGGAAAGCGAGGTTTATCTTGCTTCTCCCGCTGTTGCGGCCGCAAGTGCGGTTACCGGACACATCAGCCATCCTAAGGAGGTAATGGGAGAATGAAAGCACACGGCAGAGCTATAAAGTACGGCGACCATATAGACACTGACGTAATAATTCCTGCCAGATATCTTGCAACGCAGAACCCCAACGAATTGGCGGCCCACTGCATGGAGGATATCGACAAGACATTCACCGGAAGGGTGAAACAGGGGGATATTATGGTCGCAGGCGTAAACTTCGGCTGCGGCTCATCAAGGGAACATGCGCCCATAGCAATAAAAGCAAGCGGTATTTCCTGCGTTATTGCTAAGAGCTTTGCACGAATATTCTACAGAAACGCTATAAATATCGGTCTTGCTATCTTGGAATGCGAAAAAGCAAGCGATAGAATTGATGAAGGCGACGAGGTTAATATAGACTTTGATACCGGAATAATAACGAACGTTACCAAAAAAGAAGAATATCAGGCTCAGCCTTTTCCGGATTTTATAAAAGACATGATAGCAAAAGGCGGCCTTATGGCATCTATTACGGGGGCAAAAAAAGATGATTAAAAACATTGCGGTTATTCGAGGAGATTGCATAGGCCCTGAAATCATGGAGCAGACAGTTGCCGTTCTCGACAAAGTAGCTGAAAAATTTGGACATACATTTATATATAAGGAAGCTCCAATGGGAGGAGAAGCCATTGATAAGTTCGGTGAACCTCTTCCGCAGTCCAGCCTTGATACCTGTCTGCAGTCGGACAGCGTCCGGCTCTCTGCTGTAGGAGGCCCGAAATGGGACAGTGTGCCAAAGGAAAAGCGTCCGGAAGCGGGGCTGTTGCGCCTGCGCTCCGCAATGGGACTTTATGCCAATATACGTCCAGCAAAACTCTTCGATGAACTGCGAGAAGCAAGTCCGCTGAAACCCTCAATAACTCAAAATGGAATAGATTTTGTGGTTGTCAGGGAACTTATCGGGGGAGCTTATTTCGGAGAACATAAAACTGAAAAGCTGGACGGCGAATTTTACGCTCAGGATATAATGGGATATTCAGAGCATGAAATAGAGCGAATTGCCCACGTTGCATTTCAGACGGCACGGAAACGACGTAAATCTGTTTGCTCCGTCGATAAGGCAAATGTGCTGGACAGTTCTAAGTTGTGGCGCAAAACAGTTACAAAAGTTGCTGAAAATTATCCCGATGTGAGACTTTCACATATGTATGTAGATAATTGCGCTATGCAGATAGTGCGCGATCCTTCCCAGTTTGACGTTATTGTTACGGAAAACCTTTTCGGAGATATTCTTTCTGATGAGGCAAGCATGATAACGGGTTCAATAGGCATGATTCCGTCCAGCAGCCTGGGGGACGGTACGCGAGGGCTTTATGAACCTATACATGGCAGCGCTCCGGACATTGCCGGTACAAATGCCGCAAACCCTATCGGCATGATACTTTCCGCGGCAATGATGCTGCGCTATTCATTCAATATGCTGGAAGAAGCAAAAGCTGTCGAAGATGCGGTCGATGCAGTCCTAAAGGCGGGGTTCCGCACAGGAGATATGATAAGTGAAGGAAAAATACAGCTCGGATGCAGGGAAATAGGGCGGGAAATCTGCTTCAGAATTTAATTTGCGGGCAACTGAGAGTAACACGGTTAAACCTGCATAAAATAAAATTTGCTGTTGAAAAATGGGGTTCTGCTTGGTACAATAAGTGTTACAATATTTTTTGTGAGGCGTTGCCGCAATGCGATTTGCAACAGATGATTTTTCGGACACTACCCAGCATTTGCAGTTTGATGTTTTGATAATCGGGGCTGGCATAGCTGGACTCTATACCGCTCTCCACATTGATGAGAGGCACTCCTGCTGTATTCTTACAAAAGAAGATGCCGAAGTCAGCAACTCATGGCTTGCACAGGGCGGAATTGCCGCCGCAATTTCTCTGGATGACACTCCTATGTATCACTTTGAGGATACGATAATAGCCGGGGCAGGACTGTGTGATGAAGCCGCCGTAAAAGTTCTTGTTTCAGAAGGACCTTCGGATGTCCGCCGGCTTGTAGATATGCACGTTCCTTTTGACCTTGACAGCGACGGTGAACTTGACATTACGCGCGAAGGAGGGCACAGACGCCGGCGCATTGTCCATGCCGGAGGCGATGCAACAGGACGCGAAACCGTCAAGGCTCTTGCGCATCTTGTTTCACTGCGCAAAAACGTCACTTTTATGCCGCATAACTTTTGTGTAGACATACTTACTGACGATAGCGGCGCGGTTACAGGCTGTGCGGTACTGGACAGCACTGATACACTATATATAATAGATTCGCCCAATGTGGTTATTGCAACCGGAGGCATAGGACAAATTTATAAAGTCAGCACAAATCCTTCGGTCGCAACGGGTGATGGCTTGGCGGCGGCGGTACGTGCAGGAGCATCCCTTAAAAACATGGAGTTTATTCAGTTTCATCCGACAGGACTGTGGTCGGACAAACGGGAGAACAGAGCTTTTCTTATTTCCGAGTCCGTCCGCGGAGAAGGCGGCCTTTTAAAGAATGCAGATGGTATACGCTTTATGGTGGGGCAGCATGAACTTAATGAGCTTGCCCCAAGGGACATAGTCGCAAGAGCCATTACAAGAGAGCTTATGAAGCGCGGCGAGGATCACGTTTTTGTAGATATAACCTCAAAACCCCGGGAATACCTTGAAAATAGATTTCCGACGATTTTTAATGAATGTCTTAAACGTGGAATTGACATAAGCAAAACATGGATACCGGTTTGTCCCGTTCAGCACTATTTGATAGGAGGAATTGAAACCGACCTTGATGCAAGAACTGGAGTTGACGGGCTGTATGCCTGCGGAGAGGCCGCATCCACCGGTGTGCATGGAGCAAACCGCCTTGCATCCAATTCAATGCTTGAGTGTCTTGTATTTGGTAGACGGGCCGCCGAACATATAAATGGACGGCTTGAGCATATGGAGACTGTTCCGTTTTCAAAACTGCCTGATGTAAAAAAACGTCCAGTTGTAAAGCGTGACTTTGCTGAAATAAGAAGCGAAATTCAGCAGCTTATGAACGATTACGGCGGTGTTTTAAGAAATGAAAAAGGCATGACTAAGGCAATTTCGCGGATTTCCGAAATAACCGGCGAACTTGAGGAAACCTTCTTCTCCGGACGTAATTATATTGAAACACTTAATATTGCTACTCTTTCACTGGAAATCCTTAGGGCTGCGCTTGCAAGAAAAGAGAGCGTTGGCGCTCATTACAGGGAGGATTGAAAAAAGTGGACATTTTCGGGCTTGACGATATTATCCTGTCCGCTCTTAAAGAGGATGTTGGAACCGGAGATATCACAACAAACTGCTGTATTCCTTGCGATAATCGTTCCGAAGCCTATTTCCTTTCAAAGGAAGACGGGGTGATATGCGGGATTGATATAGCAGCGAGAGTTTTCGCCCTTGTGGATGAGAAAATAGTTTTTTCCCCTCTTAAGAAAGACGGTGATAAAGTAAATAAAGGTGATATTATCGCAACCCTAAGCGGTCCGTCAAGAGCCATACTTACGGGCGAACGGGTTGCTCTTAACTTTATGCAGCGTCTTTCCGGAACAGCAACGGCAACCGCAAAGGCGGTTGAGTCTGTGGCAGGGACAAAAGCTAAAATTGCGGATACAAGGAAATCCACTCCCGGACTGCGCGTACTTGAAAAATATGCGGTGCGTGTCGGAGGCGGTCATAATCCTCGCTTCAATCTTGCGGACGGCGTATTGATAAAGGACAACCATATAGCGGCGGCGGGCGGGATAGCTGCTGCCGTAAAAGCGGCAAGGGATTCTGTCCCTCATGTTATGAAAATTGAAGTGGAAACGGAAACCCTTGATGAGGTGCGGCAGGCGATTGAGGCCGGATCTGATATAATAATGCTTGACAACATGAGCATAGAAATGATGGCGGAAGCGGTAAAGCTGATAAACGGCAGGGCACTTACAGAGGCTTCCGGAAACATGGGGGAGAAAAATCTTGCCGAAGTTGCAGCTACCGGTGTGGATATTATTTCAATCGGTGCGCTGACTCACAGTGTAAAATCGCTTGATATAAGCCTGAAATTTAAAAAATAATCGTAG
>JAAYWX010000034.1 GCA_012516225.1 Clostridiales bacterium | reverse complement strand
GTATAATCGCCGTAAGCATGCCCTGTTTCGGAACAACTTCGCGCACAAAAAACAACTCGGAAATTTTGGCATCCGAGCTTCATACGGAGCGGAGGACGGTAAATATATCCGACGCCGTAAGACAGCATTTTTCGGATATAGGGCACGATGAAAAGGATTTGTCCGTTGTATATGAAAATTCACAGGCACGGGAACGCACACAGGTCCTTATGGATATTGCTAACGGCTGCGGAGGGCTTGTCGTCGGTACGGGGGATATGTCCGAGCTTGCACGTGGATGGGCGACATATAACGGCGACCATATGTCAATGTACGGTGTAAATTCCGGAATTCCGAAAACTTTGGTGCGCTATCTTGTGGAGTACTGCGCCGATACGGCCGAAACAAAGGCGCTTTCAGAAGTCCTGCGCGATATTTTGGCGACCCCGGTATCTCCGGAACTTCTCCCGTCGTCCGGAGAAGATATTAGTCAGAGGACGGAGGAGCTTGTAGGACCATATGAGCTTCACGACTTTTTCCTTTTTCATCTTATCCGCAGGGGCTGCGAACCCAAAAAGGTTCTGCGGCTTGCGGAATATGCTTTTAAAGATACTTACGACCGTGAAATAATATTGAAATGGCTTCGTGTTTTTATACGCCGCTTCTTCGCACAGCAATACAAAAGGAATTGTCTTCCAGATGGGCCGAAAGTCGGAACGCTTTCACTCAGTCCCAGAGGAGACCTGAAGATGCCTTCGGATGCCGTCTGTGACCTTTGGCTTAAGCAGATCGAAACCCTTTAAATTTTGAACTTTTATAATCTTTCTCTGCACTCTTTTATATACTTGAAATATTTTTGCGGCGGTGATACCATATATCTATTAGAAAAACGGAGGGCTCTGCAATGAAAATTCAAAAATCGTCTGAGGATTATCTTGAGATGATTCTTATGCTGAAAGAGAAAAAAGGATACGCAAGGTCAATAGACATTGCGTCCGAGCTGTCCGTTACCAAACCGAGCGTAAGCTATGCAATGAAGCGGCTGAGAGAGAACGGATACATTACTATGGATGCAGACGGGCTTATAACGCTTACAGAACAAGGCTTCGAAATTGCACACCGAATGTATAACCGCCACAAAATGCTTACCGAATTTTTAATGTCGATCGGAATAGACGAGGAAACCGCACGCGAAGACGCTTGCAAAATGGAACATGACATAAGCGAAAAAAGCTTTGACGCCATGTGCCGTTTTTTAAATTGGCATATGGAATAGGCAGTCGATAACAAATCCCCTTGGCATATGTGGACCGCTCCCCGTCAAAAGGACAATGAAACAACATAAAAGATTTCACAGCGCGGCAGCGCTGTGGCGACCGCAGATTTCGGTTGACTGCTACGGTACTCAACCAAAATCTGCGGTTTTATCATGCTGCAAGATATAGATTGTGCGTCTCCATGGGAGTGAGGGCGCAGAGAAAATAGATTTGATAGTGTCAAGAGAAGTTCGCAATTTGTGGACTCCGATGATTTGTGAGCCATATTAAAATGCTCCCTCCATTTAAAACAGTGTTTTCTTTCACTGTCTCTTATAAAGAGAGCATATCAGATTATGGGAGGGGATTTATGTTTTTATATCAAGGAGGCTTCTACAAGTTTTTTTGCATATTCAGTCTTGGGCGAGTTGAAAACCTCATCTGGTGTGCCTTGCTCTATTATCCGTCCCTCGTTCATTACCATTATGCGGTCACTTATTTGGCGGATTACGCCGAGGTCGTGGGATATGAACAGGTAGCTGAGATCCAGTTCCTTGCGGAGATCAAGAAGAAGCTCCAGTATCTGAGCTTGTATCGTAACGTCAAGCGCGGAAACAGGCTCATCTGCTATTATAAACCGCGGCCGCTGGATAAGCGCAACGGCAATGCCTACGCGCTGGCGTTGCCCGCCAGAAAGCTCTCGAGGCTTCCTATCCGCATACTCGGGACCTAACCCAACTTTTTTCAGCATATCCATCACGCGGTCTTTGCGTTCTTCCTTGCTGTATTTTCCGTAAGCCTTCAGAGGCTCTTCCACAATCCATTCTATCGTTTTCGCCGGATTGAGAGAACCTTTAGGATCCTGAAAAACCATTTGAGGCCTTTTTGTATAATGTATGATTTCTCCGTCGTAGTCGGTATGCAGGCCAAGGATTGTTTTTGAAAGTGTAGACTTCCCGCAGCCGGATTCCCCCACAAGACCGAGTATCTCGCCTTGCCCCACTTCAAAGTTAATGTCAAACAGGACCTGCTTTTTAGTCTTTTTTCCAAGAAAGCCGGTATTGATATAATACGCATTCAGGTTTTTGACTTCCAAAACAGGCTCAGACATTGGCTTTTCTCCTTGCTGATACCGCGGCAACCAATCCTTTTGTGTACTCATGCTGAGGGTCACTGAAAATTTGTTCAGTATCGCCGTATTCCACTATTTCCCCGTTGTACATGACAGAAACCTTTTTGCATACACGCTTAACAACACGTAGATCGTGGGAAATAAACAGAAGGCTGACCCCGCATTTTTCATTCAGACGCTTAAGCAAATCTATAATCTGCGCCTGAACAGTAACGTCAAGTGCTGTTGTAGGTTCGTCAAGGATAAGCAGTTTAGGGTGATTGATAAACGCAGCGGCTATCATTGCCCGTTGCCTCTGCCCACCGGAAAGTTGATGGGGATATTTTTTATAGGTAAGGTCTGGTTCGGGCAGCCCGACAAGCTTCATAACCTCAAGTACCATATTTTTTCGTTCTTCAGGTTTGAGCTTGAAATGCAGTCTGACAGTTTCTTCAATCTGCCGACCTATTTTCATCAAGGGATCGAGGCTTGTCATAGGCTCCTGAAAAATTACTCCGATTTCCTTGCCTTGCAAAAGGCGCATTTCGTCTACGGTGAACTTGAGAAGATCTCTACCTTCAAAAATCACTTCTCCGCCTACTGTTGCGCTATCGCGCTGAAGCAGACCGGCTATTGTAAGTGCTGTAACAGTTTTGCCGGAACCGGATTCTCCGACCAGCCCGAGTGTGTCTCCCGCTTCCATATGAAGATTTATTCCTCTGACAGCCATCCCGGGCCGCCCGTCGTTAAATGTTACGGTAAGATTCTTTATATCAAGCATTTGATTTGCGCCTCCGTTTCGTGGTTGGACGCCACATCGGGCGGTATCCCAACCCCTCCGATATCAGAGCAAAGCCTAAAATCAATATTGATATTGCACAGCCTGCCGAAATGGCCTGCCATGGCGATGAAAACAGATAGGACTGTGAGTCCAGAAGCATCCGGCCGAGACTTGCGCTTTCGGTCGGTTGGACGCCGACACCAAGAAAGCTCATGCTCGCTTCCGCAAGTACGGCATTGTTAAAGCCTATGGCAACTGCGCTGAGAAGAACAGGGGCAATGTTTGGAAGAATATGCACAAATATTATTCTGGTATTTCTCACTCCCATAAGCTTAGCATTCTTCACATAATCCATATTCCGCTGTTTTGCAAACTCTCCCCGGACGACTCTTGCAAAGCTTGGTATGAAAAGTATTCCCAGAATGATGATTATATTCGTTCTGCCGTATCCGGTAATACTTATTATAACAAGAGCAAGAAGTATGCTCGGGAAAGCGGTAACCGCATCGTTTATGCGCATTATTATCTCGTCTGCGGCTCCTCCGAAATAGCCTGTAAGACCGCCGATAAGAGTGCCGAAAGCCGCACCGATTGAAACGGCAAGAAACGCGATGGAAAGAGTCGTTCCCGCTCCTTCCATAACGCGGCTCAATATATCACGGCCAAAGTTGTCCGTTCCTAAAATGTGCTTAAGACAGGGGGCCATGCTTTTTTCCGATACCGACATGGCATCGGGATCATAAGGCGTCCAAAAAAATCCGACTACGATAATCGATACAGTTATCGCCGTCAATGTGCAGCCGACAATTAAATTGTAATTTGGTGATTTCTTCACGTTTTCCTCCGGGTATCCTAAAGCCGTACGGAGCTTCTATTTTTATTATACATATGAAAATGTGAAAGAGAAACCTGTTTTATTATATTTCTGCCATCAATGAAATCTGATTCTCGGATCGATATACTTATAAGAAATATCGGCGATAAAATTAACTGTTATTACAACAATGGAAATAATCATAATTATAGTCTGCACAACCGGCAAATCCCGCCCGATTATTGAGGTCATCAGCAAGCGACCCATTCCCGGAATGGCGAAAACCTGCTCTATTATTATGCTTCCGGCAATAATGTCAACCAATGTAACCGCCAAAAATGTCACCACGGGAATTATGGCGTTTCTCATAACATGGCTGCGAAGAACCTGCCAGCGACTGTTTCCCCTGCTGTATGCGGTTCTTACATAATCCTCGGACATCTGGTTGACCATACTGCTGCGCAGAAGCTTTATTACCATTGCGCTCTTAGGCATTGCAATGGCAAGCGCAGGGAAAAAGAGATAAGACCAGAATTTAGATGGGTCGGAGGAGTGGGGGATAAAGTCGCCCGGAGTAAACAATTTTAGTATAAGACCAAACACATATGTAAAGATAATGCCAATAAAGAAAGATGGAATTGACATTATTATCTGGTTTATAGCCATTGCTATCCTGTCTGAACGGCTATGTGCAAAATTAGCCAGAATTATGCCTATGGGGAACGAGATTATAAGTACCATCAGAAAAGACATCCCAGTCAGCGCCGCGGTGATGGAGAGCTTTCCTTTAAGCAAATCTCTGACGGGCATATTGTAGCTGAAAGAAGAGCCGAAATCTCCTTTGATGAAATCCTTAAGCCAGTTAATGTACCTGACTGCAGCAGGCTTATTGAGCCCAAGCTCTTCACGCAGAGCCGCCACCCTCTCGGGGGTTGCCTGAGTCCCAAGCATCCTCGCTGTGGGATCACCCGGAATAATTTGAAAGGCAAAAAAAACCAGAAGAGAAATAACAAAGATAGTAAGGAGGAAAATGCCGATTTTTTTTAATAAATAGCGCATTTTTATATCCTCCTTCCCCGTAGTATTTTCCCAGCAGCTTCTTTTATCTGACGTAAATCAGCAGTTTTCGGGAGCGGCTTGCATAGGATTCAAGGCGGTCTTTATTTGCATTGCAAAAGACCGCCCTGCCAAATTAAATTCAGATTTCTTGTAACTGCGGCTGTCTTATTTAGTAAAGTATACTTTTGACATATCCATTACATAAATCGGATAAAATTCGTAGCCTTGGATTCCATTTCTCATAGCCACCAGATCGCAAAGATCCTGGATATAGAGGTTTGCGGCATCCTTTGTCAGTATTTCCTGAAGCTGACCATAAAGTTCCGTTTGTTTCGCGTCATCTGTGCAGGCAACGGCCTCACTGAAAATTTTATCATACTCGGGGTCGCTGAAGTTGGTAAAGTTGGAGCCCGAATCGGATGTAAATCTTTCCAGCATTGCGCGGGCGGTCAG
>JAAYWX010000454.1 GCA_012516225.1 Clostridiales bacterium | reverse complement strand
ATTTTTTCTTCACTCATATTTGAATAATTTAATCTAAAGGTATTTTCATTGCCACCATTTGGGAAGAAAGATCCTCCAGGTACAAACGCTACATTTTCTTCAAGAGCCTTTACAGCTAATTCTCTTGCATTTATATGCTCAGGAAGTATAACCCAAGTGAAAAGTCCACCTTCTGGATTTGTAAATTTAACTTCAGCTGGAAATTCTTCTTTCATAGTATTTATCATTAAATCTTTTCTCTTTTTATAAAGTTTTCTAAGTTTTTCAATATGAGCTTCTATATCATATTCTTCCATAAATCTTGCAACCTGCATTTGTGATATAGTACTTGCTTGTAAATCTGCACCTTGCTTTGCAAGAATATATTTATTAAGCACTGTTTCTTCTGCACACACCCATCCTAGTCTCAATCCTGGACAGAATATTTTAGAAAAAGTACCCAAGAATATAACTCTTCCTTCTGTATCATAATGCTTAATTGCAGGTAAAAATTCACCTTCATATCTAAGCTCTCCATAAGGATTATCTTCTATTATAGCTATATTATATTGATTTGCCAATTCTACAATTCTCTTTCTTCTTTCTTCCGACCAAGTTCTTCCTGATGGGTTTTGGAAATCTGGTATTACATATACAAATTTTACATTATCATTGTTTTTAAGTATTTCTTCCAAATCTTCCATGACCATTCCATGCTCATCTGTAGGCACTTCGATAAATTTTGGTTCATAGGCTTTAAATGCATTTATTGCTCCTAAGTAGCTAGGACTTTCACACAATACTACATCTCCTGGGTTTACAAAGATTTTTCCAGAAAAATCCAGTCCTTGTTGAGAGCCACTAATAACTAGTATGTTTTCTACCTTTGCATCTACTCCAACTTTTGCCATTCTCTTAGTTATTTGTTCTCTAAGTGGTTTATATCCTTCTGTTGGTCCATATTGTAATGCTTTAGTCCCTTGTTCGTCTAATACTTCTACAGATATTTTCTTCATTTCCTCTACCGGAAACAACTCTGGAGCTGGAAGCCCTCCAGCAAAAGAAATTACCTCTGGCTTTTCAGTAAGTTTCAACAATTCACGAATTTCAGAGGCTTTAATATTGTCCATACGCTTTGCATAATTTAAACCCACAAAAAGCACCCCCTAATTTTTTAAAAACGTTTTCCTAAAAGGTTATACCTAACCCTTATAAATAGTTTACTATTTTATAAGGATTTTGTCTAATATATATTGACTTATATTTAGATAAGTGGTTCTAATGTGGTTATTTAGTAGGATTCATTCTTGTTAAGCTTTATTAACACTTTCCCATTTTTCATCTACTAATATTTTTCTAACTCTTTTTTCAAAATCAATTCGTGGAATCCATATTTGTCTTCCACAGCCTGTACACTTGAGTTTAAAATCCACTCCTGTTCTTAATATCTCCCATTTATTTTCTCCACAGGGATGGGCTTTTTTTAAAGCCACTATATCACCTATATTGTATTTTATAGCCATGCTTATCTCTCCCTTAGCTATTTTCATTCAAAACTATTCTTTTAGGATAAGGTATATCTATATTTTCCTCACGAAAAGCTTCTACAACCTTTTTCCTAATTGTTCTTTCTATTCTCCACTGCTCCATAGGCTCAGTTTTTGCAACAACCGTCAATACTATATCATACTCTCCAAGCTTTGATACTCCAAGCACTGTAGGTCCTTCTAATATAGCCTTTTCAGTATTTTTAATTTCCAGCGAAACATCTTCCAATACCTTTAGAGCCCTATCTATATCCTCTTCATAAGAAATACTCACTTAAACTAAGGCTCTCATAGAACCTCTCACTCTGTTTGTAACTACCTCTATTTTATTGTTAGGAATTATATAAAGCTCTCCAGAAAATCCCCGAATTTTCGTAACCCTAAGGCCCATTTCCTCTACAATTCCTTCATATTCATCTATCTTTACATAATCTCCTACAGAAAATTGATCCTCAAATAGAATAAAAAATCCTGTCAGTACATCCTTCACAAGTCCTTGAGCTCCAAAACCTATAGCCAATCCTCCTATACCAGCTGTAGCCAGTATAGAAGTAGCTTTTATCCCAAATAGTTCTAAAGAAGGAACT
>JAAYWX010000033.1 GCA_012516225.1 Clostridiales bacterium | reverse complement strand
TATTTATGATTGTCGGTGCAATTGACAAAATTCGCGGAAATAAACTTGGTTACGGCGAGCAGTTCGATGAGGGCTTCAATGCTATGGGACCGCTTGCAATAGCTATGGCTGGTGTAGTTGCGGCGGCACCGGTGCTTGCAATAATCCTTGGGCCAATAATCAAGCCCATTTATACCGCCGTAGGAGCGGATCCCTCAATGTTTGCCACAACGCTTCTTGCCTGCGACATGGGCGGATATCCCTTGGCAATGGAGCTTGCTTCAAATGAGTCCATAGGAAACTTTTCCGGACTTATACTTGGAACAATGATGGGGCCCACAATAGTGTTTACAATTCCTGTAGCGTTGTCAATTATTAAGAAAGAAGACCGTTCATATCTTGGAGCAGGTATTCTTGCCGGTCTTATCACAATCCCAATTGGATGCATAGCTGGCGGACTTGTTATGAACCTTACCCCCTATAAAATCAGCTTAGGAACAATTCTGGTAAACCTTATTCCCGTTATTATTATCGCTGGACTTATAGTTATCGGACTGTGGTTCGTTCCTGCAAAAATGATAAACGGCTTCAATAAGTTCGGTAAAGGCGTAACCGTTGTAATTACGATATTCACTGCCATAGCGGTTTTTGAATATCAGACGAAGATCAAATTCCCCCTTATGGACATTATGGTTGAGCCCAATGCCGACGGCGTAATTCCTCTTGAAAGCGGCCTTCTCGTCTGCGGACAGATAGCCATAGTGTTGATCGGAGCCTTCCCAATGGTCAAGTGGATAACCAAGACTTTTGGAAAGGGACTCGGCAAGATCGGCGAAAAGCTCGGCATGAACGAGAGCGGCTCAGCCGGACTGGTTGCCAACCTTGCTAATAACATTGCCATGTTCAACATTATGAAGGACATGAACCCCAAAGGCAAGCTCCTCAACGTGGCCTTTGCGGTTTCTGCAGCTTTCGTATTCGGAGACCATCTCGGGTTTACCGCAGGCGTAAATTCCGAAATGATATTCCCGATGATAGTCGGCAAGCTTGTTGCCGGTATAACGGCGCTTATTCTTGCAAGCATTCTTTCTCCCAAGCTTCTTGCTAAAATTGAAAGCGCAGAAAATGATGTTGGAGAATAAATAATATAGCTCAAAAGTATTAAGCAAAGTTGCAATAAGACTGAAAATTTGATATTATTCAGAAAACAGTACCGATTTTAATTAAAGGCAGTCACCAAAGCCGGATTGAAGAATAAAGGACAAACCCCATCCTGCGGTACATGTTTTCGGGAAAGGATGGCCAATGAACGTAAGTGAAGAGCTGATTCGCGCTATAGTCGAGCAGGTGATTAGAGAAACGCAGAACAATCCGTGCGGTTTCCAGAAGCAAATAGATCCCAGCGGGGTCATAGGAATAAAAACATCTACTGTAAAACTGGAACCTTTCTCCGGACGGGATGATGTGTTGCTGAAGGACGTTACCACACTTGAGGAAGCTCCTCGCATCGGCTGCGGAATCATGGAACTGAAAAACGGAGCCAGCTTTGAATGGACTCTGACATATGATGAATATGATATAGTGCAGGAAGGCTGCCTTGAAATTGAAATTGAAGGCCGGACAGTCAGTGGGGGTCCGGGAGATATAATTTATATCCCGAAAAACAGCCATATTCATTTTAAGACTCCGGATCACGCAAAATATGTGTATATTGTCTATCCGGCCGACTGGCAGTAACATCCCGTACAGGAAAGCTGAAAAGTTAATAAGCGTGTCTTTGTGACCTCATCGGCGCCTAAGCCGTGAGGGTGGACAAGGAAATTCGGTGAAAATCCGAAGCGGTACCGCCACTGTAAGCGAAGTCCGCTGCTTAAGCGCCGCAAGGCGTCGGGCGAAAGCCCTCCATTGGGGAAACCTGAGAAGGTGAGCAGAAACAGGGCGTGGAGGAAAACCTCCGTGCGCGAGCCAGGAGACCTACAAAGACAATGACAATGCCGCATCAGCACGGTCTATGTTTTCGTGCGGCACTTCCATTCCATGCAAAAAAACGGTTGCGGCGGAGTTATTATGCCGTAACCGTTTTCTATACCTAATTTTTCCCGAATAACAGACAGGAACATATAAACAAGCTACTTCCCTTCATTTTGTCCGGCGCAGGACAAAATGGTTTTTCGAATCGCGTCACACCCGGCGCAGGGTGTGATTGCATTCGGATAAATAAAATTTTTTTGGACAGCCCGGAGAAAATAAACATAAATGCGGTTCGGATCTGCCGCGGCTATAAAAGGGAGCGGATGATATGCTTTATACGACCGAGATAATAACAAGGGAAATTCCAGCCGCCGAACTGCTGGAAAAGTATCATATACCCGAAATTGTTCTTCCCTTATGCAAAGAGTGTCCGGATTATGCCCATATCTGGTCATGCCCTCCGGGTACACCCAGTGCCGATATTTTTAAAAAATTCCGTTATGCCGTTATTATAGGAATAAAAGTAATCTATTCGGAAGAAGCGCTTTTAAAGGCGGAAGAATCTGAAGAAAGCACGGAAGCCGTAAGAGCCGAAACTTACGGCAAAGTTAAGCGAAAAGTTTTCGGAGCCTTGCTTAAAGCGGAAAAAATGTCGCCGCCTTCTTATACGATAGCCGCAGGACGATGCGAACTTTGCAGGCGCTGTGCGAGGCTTGACGGACTTTTCTGCCGTAATCCGTGGGCGCTCAGGTATTCATTTTCAGCCTTCGGGTTTGATATGGGGCGGATATCGGACGAGCTTCTCAATACGCCTCTTCTATGGACTGACAAAGGACTTCCAAAGTATAATATGGCTATATATGCTTTTCTGACTAACAACGAGAAAATGCCCGCCCATAAAACAGAAGAACCAATATAAGGCGAGAAAGAGTATGAGTGACAGTGTTATGGACATTTCAGACAGAATATATATATCTACTATAGCTGACGACTGTACTGAAACAATTATGCGGTATGGTACGGGTATAGAAATCTGCGAATTTTGCACAGCAGCCAATATGGATTCGCCGCATTTTGAACATTGGGATGCGGAAGTCCGCACCCGTCTGGAAAAAACGGACAGACGAATTTTCCATGCGCCTTTTAGCGAAATATACCCGTCCGCGATTGATCCTCTTGCTGTGGAACTGGCTCATATCAGACTAAAACAGGCGGCGGAACTGGCAATGACTTATAATATAAGGCGCATGGTAGTTCATGGAGGGCACGTCCCGACGGTATATTATCCAATATGGTTTCACGAACGTTCTGTGCTGTTTTGGAAACGATTTCTTGACGGACTTCCGGACGATTTTCAAATAGTTGTTGAAAATGTTCTTGAAGATATACCGGAAAGACTGCTGAAAGTGGTTTCGGAAGTCGGCGACCCGCGCATGGCCATATGCCTTGATATCGGACATGCCAATGCGTCCACGGAGGTTCCTGTATGCGAGTGGATAAACTGTCTTGGGAGAAGTATTTCCCATGTACATATCCACAACAACGATGGACACAGCGACCTTCATATGCCTCTCGGCGATGGGAACATTGATATGGATGCCGCAATTTCGAGAATACTGGAGCTGTCTCCGCAGGCAACTTTTACGATTGAAAGCAGACCGGCCGGCCCGTCTATGGAATGGCTGGCAAATCACGGATATATAGGAGAAGTGAAAAAATGAGCAGCAGTTTTGAGGAAGCCGCCCTGTTTGCGGAGATTGGAAAAGTGCGCGGTTTAGATGAAGAAGCGATGGAGGCGGCAAGACGCAGGCAGATGAAGCTTGCAAAACCTCCTGGAAGTCTTGGAAAGCTTGAAGAACTGTCTGTACAGCTTGCGGGGATAACAGGGAAAGTTTTAAACGGGCCGATGAAAAAGCGGCTGATAGTGCTTTGTGCGGACAACGGTGTTGTAGACGAAGGGGTTGCTTCAGCTCCAAGATATGTGACACTGGCTCAGGCGATAAACATGACGAAAGGGCTTACGGGAGCGGGAGTGCTCTGCGCCCATTACGGAGCCGAGATTCAAGTCGTGGACGTGGGCATAATGGCAGAATATGACTGCCCTAAAATACTTGACAGGAAAATTGTTTTTGGAACAGGGAATATTGCTCATGAGCCGGCGATGACAAAGAAAACGGCCATTCGTGCCGTAATGACCGGAATTGAGCTTGCCGGGGACGCGGCGAAAGACGGAATTGGGATTATAGGTGTAGGCGAAATGGGGATAGGTAATACAACCACCTCTGCGGCAGTGCTCGCCTCACTTACGGGACAGCCGGCGGAGCTTGTCGTTGGGCGAGGCGGCGGAGTCAATGATAAGGGGTTTGAAAGGAAAAAGGAAATAGTGGCGGATGCCGTAAAGCGTTTTAGACCTGACAGAAATGATCCCCTTGATGTGCTGGCAAAAGTCGGCGGACTTGATATAGCGGCAATGACCGGAGTTTTTCTCGGAGCGGCCGCAAACCGCTTGCCGGTGGTTATAGACGGCTATATATCCGCGGTGGCCGCACTGTGTGCCTTCAGACTTTGCCCACGGGCGAGAGAGTATATGATTCCGTCGCATAAATCATGTGAAGCAGGCTATGCAGTGGCCATGAACGAGCTTTCGATGAAACCTATGCTTATGCTTGATATGCGTCTTGGAGAAGGCAGCGGCTGCCCGCTGGTTTTCGGAATAGTCGAAGCCGCCTGCGCCGTTATGAACAATATGGCAAGCTTTGAGTCGGCAGGGATAGATGACGGATACCTTGAGGAAATACGGAGTGAAGAGCGTTACACAGATAAAGGAGAAACAGAAATCTAAGCATGCCGGAAATTTTATCTGAATGATATTGTTTTCAGCACGGATTTTGCCGGACGAAAGGAATGTTTGCCTATGAGGGTGTTTATTTCCGGAGGGGTAAAAAACGGCAAGTCAAGCCACGCCCAAAATATAGCGAAAAAGCTTTCCGGAGGAGGCCCGCTGTATTATGTAGCGACAATGATTCCCCACGATGATGAGGATTATCGGCGCATTTCCCGCCATATAAAAGAAAGGGAAGGCATGGGATTTGAAACCATAGAATGTCCGCGGGACATATTGAAGTGTCTTGAGAAGGCAAAACCGGAAGGAGTGTTCCTTCTGGACAGCACGACGGCTCTGCTGTCAAATGAAATGTTTTTGGAAGACGGGGAAATAAACCATGACGCGGCAGACAAAATTGCAAAGGAGCTTGTCAGATTTGCGGAAAGTATCGGGGGCTTTGTTGCCGTTTCTGACGCTATTTATTCCGATGCAGCTGAATATGAGGCGCTGACGGAAGAATACCGCAAGGGGCTTGCAAGCATAGACAGAGCTTTGGCGGGATGCTGTGATACGGTGCTGGAAATATGTTGCGGTACTGTATTTTGCCACAAAGGGGAGTTCCCTATATGAAAAAGATTTTTTCCGCGTTGTCTATGGCTGTTGGAATGTATACCGTCCTCCCTGTTCCGCTGAAAAGATGGGATGATAAAGCGCGCACCTTAATGCTTATGTTTCTGCCATTTGCAGGGCTTGTGATAGGTGCGGGATGGTATGCGCTGGCACGCCTGATGTGTTTGGCGGCTTTTCCGGAGGCTGCCTATGCGGCGGTACTCACGATTTATCCGTACAAAATTACTGGTTTTTTGCACCTTGACGGATTTATGGATTGCTGTGACGCGATATTGTCATGCCGTTCAGATGAGGAAAAAAGAAGAATATTAAAAGATCCGCATGTAGGATCGTTTGCAGTTATATCGCTTGCAGTACTTTTACTGGTCTGCTTTTCCTGTTCGCTTTCATGGCGTGAAGCACCGGTTGAAGCGCTGATTTTTGTTCCGGTTTGCTCAAGATGTGTTTCTGCTCTGTGTATATTTGCCATGAAACCGATGGAGCACAGTCAATTTGCCGGAGATTTTGAGAAAGAAAAGAGAAAATCATACGGGTGGATTATGTCTGCTGTACTTGCGGCGGCTCTTGCATGTGCTTTTGCTCTTAAAGGATCAAAGGCGGGACTGCCGTCCGCCGCAGCCGCTGCAGGGTGCTTTTTGGGAATTTTATATGCGCGCCGTAATCTGGGAGGAATGTCAGGCGACATTGCCGGATACGGAACCGTTGTGGGTGAGGCGGCGGCTTTTGCGGCAATGATAATTGCAGTTTAGGAGTGAAGAATATGTACCTTATTATAGGCGGCGCATATCAGGGGAAAATGGAGTATGCGGCACAGCGTTTCGGCTTGTCGGAGGAAGACATATATGTATGCACCGATGACCACGAGCCGGATTTTTCCCGGCGCTGTCTGCACCATGTAGAGCGATATGTTAGGTTTTGCCTCAAAAAAGGGGCGGATCCTGCGGAAAAACTTGAAAAGTGGAGCGTCAGCCACGGCGACGGAGTGCTGATATGCGAAGATATTTTCTGCGGAGTGGTGCCGACAGACGAAGAAACGCGGGCATGGAGAGAAGCCGCAGGAAGGTGCGCCGCATGGGCCGCCGGAAAGGCCGAAGGGGTCGTCCGGCTGTTCTGCGGATTGCCTCAGGTTCTGAAATGAAAGGGAGAGGTTTGCTTATAAGGCACAGTCTTACAGCCGCCAACGAAAAACGGCTCTATTGCGGAGGACAGATATTCCCCTGTCCCCGAAAGGGAAAGCCTTGGCGGAGAAACTCGCCCGAAGCGGAAGATACAAAGCGGGATCTTCATGCAGATTTTTTACAAGCGGAATGAAACGTACGGATGAAACACTTTCCATTTTATTTGGAAATGTCAAGTTTGAAGTTTTGCCCGAATTGCGCGAAATGGATTTCGGAGAATTTGAAATGCTCTCATATGAAGAGCTTAAAGACAGGAAAGACTACCAAATTTGGATATCAGGGGACAACTTTAGAAACAAATGCCCCGGAGGAGAAAGTGCGGAAGAAATGACGGAAAGGGCAATCCGAGCTGCAGATTTGATTTTCCGAAACGAATATGCGGCCGCGGTTACACACGGAGGAATCATAGCGGCGGTAATGGCGCATTTTTTCCCGCATGAAAACAAAAACAGATAC
>JAAYWX010000372.1 GCA_012516225.1 Clostridiales bacterium | reverse complement strand
GTGCTATCACTGTCTGCAATGCCAACTTTTTGCTGGGTATTATCATTTCCTGTGTTTGTTTCATCTGCCAGCGCGGCAACCGGCAGCAGTGACACACACAAGCATATTACTAACAGTATAGCTAATAGTCGCTTTTTCATTTGGTTCCTCCTTTAAAGATTACATAAAGCTGCACAAAGCTACACTATCCCATATTTTTCTGGGAAATGTACTTCCTGATGCACCTGTTCAGCTATGCTTTTTTGTTATTGGATAAAAAAGAAACGGCAATTTTTGCAAGCTGTGCACGTGTGGCACCATCCTGTGGCGATAGAGTTGAACTGCTTGTACCGCTGATAAGTCCGATTGATACTGCCCATTTTATTGCATTCTCCGCATAGGATGAAACGATAGTGCTGTCCGCAAAGCCGGTTATTTCAGATGATGCAGATACGTCGTTCCCCATAGCTTTGGCATAGCGGTAAAACATTACTACCATTTGTTCACGGGTCAATGTACCATCAGGTTCAAATCTGTCATTACTCGTACCATTCACAATTCCTTTTTCATTGGCCCAAGCAACAGCATTTTTGTACCAATCCTGTGTAAGGTCTGTGAAATTGGCTGCAGAGGTTACTTTTGGAGAGCCTGCCATACGGTAAAGTATTGTAACAAGCATTGCACGAGATGTAAGCAAATCTGGCGAGAAAACGCAATCACTGGTACCGCTCATCAAACCAAGATTTCCCGCCTTAACCACATAATCATAGTACCAAGCATCTTTGCTTACGTCGCTGTAGCTGACTTCAGTACCTTTATTTGGATTTGTCGGATTTGTTGGTGCTGTAGGTGTTGACGGTGTTGTAGGATTTGTGGGTGGTGTAGGTGTTGTAGGGCTTGTCGGAACTGAGGTGAAGTGAATTCTGCTGTCGGCTGCCGCATAAGTATTGCCAATATTTCCGTTTAACTGCTCCTTAATGTAGTCCATAACCACATTGTAGCAGTCATAGGAAGTAATTACAGTTTTATCTGTCTGGGTACTGTCTATTTGGCCTTTATAGCCTTTGACAGAGTCAGCACCATGCCGGATTGCGTACATAAGATAACTTGCATCCATACCGTTTTCAACGTTTTTATCGTGTGTAATAACAGCATAGAGAGCCGTAGGATTGAATGCTTTGCCATTAACGCTGTTAATCGTTACTCGCTGTACAGAGTTAATCATTTCATATCCAGTACCACCAAACGCGCCGGATCCATATTTTGTCCCCGTTCCATCAATTGCCGCAGCGGTGTTGACTGTGTAGTCGATACCTGCTGCCTGCATGAAGGAGGCGCATTTTGAGTATGTTGAATCTGAGAAAGGGAGACCCTCCGAACAAGCTTCAAGCTGTTCAAGCAGCTGTGCGCCTGTCATATAAACAATAGAAACTGTATTGGGATAAGGCAGAATCCTGCGCAGATCCGTAATTGTAACCTCGCCCGGATACATATATCCACGGATGTTGCCGCCGTTCCAGAGTGCTACAATATGATCGTCATCCACAAGAATTCCTCCATTGCTGGAGGCAAGAACTGATGAAGTGTAATATGGGTCGTCAATCTTGTTCTGCAATCTTCCGGACTGCGCATACCAGAGAAGTGCATCAGTAATCAGATCGCCAGTATTTGTTTCACCTGCGCGATTTACCGCGTTTGACCCTTGCATTACTACGCTTGAAGAGGCAACCCTTGAGCCAAATGCTGTATCAGCTTCAGATTTTGCACTCGAAATTGCAGCCTGTACTCCGGCATCAGGGGCATTTCCTATGAGAATAGGTTCGTTTTTTATTTCTTTCGTTGCGTTGTCAATTACATATACACCGCTGACAAATCCTGTGTCGTTCCCCGCATCAATAACGATCTTATTGCCAGTTACACCGGCAGAGATACCGGTGTTTGACAGGCATACAATAATATCAGAATCTGCAATCTCAGCCGGTGCATCTGCAGCAAATGAGAACGAAATCCCGGAAACATAATTTTCATTTATCATAACTCCGGTACTCGGATTTGTAATACCGTATATACCGACCTTGAGACCTCCCGGGTGCTGCACCACAATATCTGCACTGTAACTTCCTGACGGGAAAACGGCATTGCTGCCGCTCATATTGGAAACTGCTTTGACATAAGATGCCTTCTTCAGCATTGTGCCGATGCTGTCGCAGCGCATGTAAACATTTTCACCTTCGCTTGCATGTGCACTTGCACCTATACTCCCGTCATGAAAATCGAACTCATGGGTACCTATAGCTACAGCATCATATCCTACTGCATCAAGTAGCGGAATGATGTTTTTGCCGTTGCGATATGCGGAATACTTGGTACCCTGCAAGAAATTTCCGCTGTCAACGAGGATGACATCTGCGCCGGCACTCTTATAGGCTTCTTTTGCTGCAGATATCTGAAGGTATTGGTCTATGTTGCCGCGAACATTAGAAGTGTAAATAATAACGGTTTTGCCTGAATATCCTCCGCTATCGACCGCCAAAGCTGTCATTGGAAGCAACGAAATGCACAAGCATAGAGCCATTGCCAGAGTCAAAAAGCGTTTTTTCACAGTAGATTCCTCCATATAAATAATTTTTTAATTTTTAAGGCGTTATTTATTATGAATTGAAGTATATATTAAGCGTCGCCAGCGTAATAAACATATATTCCTCCATCGCCCAACAGTTCATTGCACATAGTTTTAAGATCCAGACCTGAGAATAAAGTCGGATATAAAGTACTGGCAATATAAAGCTTTGCGACCAGCTTGCCGTTGTCCGAATCCATCAGTTCTTTTGAAAGTATCAATATTTGGTTGTTCACCACAGCTCTTGTACTGCCCCAACCTGGACGAGCACGGACAGCATTGCACATTTCTTTTGCCAAATCAGTATTCTCAGCTTTACTTCCGAGTACATCAGATGAAACAAATTTAACGATAAGTTCAGGGTTTTTCTTTATAATCCATTCATCGTCTACCGAAGTATCTTTTCCGAGCTTTTCCGCAATGTTGTAGCATCCGGATTGCATTACGAGTTTATGCTCATCCGATCCACGGCTGAAAGTTTTATAATCTTCATTGCCTTCCACATATATGTAGCACACTTGACAAGGGTATAACTTGCCTACTCCATCTTCGAGAAAATCCGCGTATTTATCGGTTATCGTCTCAACACTTCCGCCCTCACCGGATGGTTTCGTCTGGCCTCCATTATCTGTAGGTTCGGTAATAGTTACATTGTCTGTTCCTGAACCTTGTGCTGTATTTTGATTTCCGCTGTTCTGACT
>JAAYWX010000371.1 GCA_012516225.1 Clostridiales bacterium | reverse complement strand
TTTTTCTTCCATAAGCACCTGTTCTTCCTTAACGTCATTCTGCGGAATCAGCTTCTATCCCGACTATTTTCAGTGCCTTCTGAGAGTCCATCTCACCCAGCCTTGCTCTGAAAAACGGAATTCCTTCCACTTTCACCGATATATCTTCGCTGATTTTCTTGCTCAGTGATATAACATCATTTACCTGAAGCTGCGAAATCTCTCCGAAACTCATTACACAGTCGTCCAGATGAGCTTCAAGCATTATTTCGGAATCTTTAATGCAGTTTAGTATTTGCTGTTTTTTCAGCCTTTCTTTCTCCTCATCCTGCTGCTTGGCGGAATGGGTATACTTCATCATAAAGCTCGAAATAAGTTCCTCAAGGTTTTCCGTCGGCATGCAGATATTGGCCGTTCCTTTGTAATACTCGTCTTCAATATCAAATGTTATTATAACCACAACGTCCTGAGGCGAAAATGCCTGTATGAAGCGTCCGTTTGTTTCCACGGTTCTGAGTTGTGTCTTTATAGAAAAGAAGCTGCTCCACACATCCTGCAGATATTTGGTTATATTTTGTATAACCATTTTAAGAAGTGACAGCTCTATTTCCGTGTAGTCCCTGTCCGGAGAGTATAATTCCCCGCTTCCTCCCATAAGACGGTCAATCAGCAGATAGCCAAATGAGGTGGAAAGCTCCAGCATCATAGTATTTTCGTCAAACGGTTTTTCTTCCGGATAATACGAAATAATACCGATCAGAGCATTGTCAGGCAGCGCGTTGTTAAATTCGTTGTATCGCTGCTCCTCAATCTGGCTGATACTGACTTCGCACGCACTTCTCAGTATGCTTGTGAAATAAGAAGACAGCACGCGTGCATAGTTTTCATACAAGCTATTAAGTGACTTAAGCTGGTCTTTTGTGAATTTTTTTGGAGATGAAAAGTCATACTCTTTGATTTTTTCTTCATGCTCAACAGTAATTTGATGGCTTTCTCCGGCTCTCATACGATTAAGCAGTTCATCAATCTGGCTTTGTGACAATGCCTCGGCCATGTACGAGTTCATCTCCTTTCTTTCTGTATTTGCTCAACTTATTAATCGTACGGTGAGACCCCTTTCTGTACGCCGTCCGGAGCGACGCTGTTCTGCACCCCCGCCGCAGGCGTTTGTTTCTCTGTGTCGGAGCCTCCGGAAGCCGTATTTTCATTGCTTCCTCCGCTCAGATTATACAAATCGCTCAACCCTTCGTACGGGTCAAACGACAAATCGCTGTTAACGCTAATTATGGCAAGCTCCACTCTGCGGTTTTTCATACGTCCGTCTTCTGTGCTGTTATCGGCTATCGGTAAGTTCTTGCCGTATCCAAGAAGCAGCATTTTCTTGGGGTCGATCTTTTTCTGATCTTCCAGATACATTGCAACAACTGCAGAACGTTCGCCTGAAAGCATCCAGTCCGATATGGGATCATTGGGTATGTCGCCTATGTTGGCAGTATGCCCGCAGATTGCTATGACCTTTATCATCTTTTCATATTCCTTTAGTCCGTCACCTATGAAAGACAAAGTTTCGTACCCACCTTGCCTTATCACATATTTGTCGGGCTCAAAAAATACCGAACTGTCGAAGCGGATAAATACTGTATCTCCAACCTTATGTATCGAAACTGCTTCCCCCATGCCGTTTTCTTTAACATAGCTCAAAAGTTTCTGGTAAAGCTCATTTATCGCGTCAGAAACTTCTTGAGACGTAAGCTCCTCGTCCGTAGGATATCCGGAGTTTTCTATTATCTCCTCAATCTGCTCGTCTGTAAGATTTGAAAACGACTTTATAAAAGCGTTGAACTTTTCCTTGCTGACTGTCGACATACTGATCAGCACTGCAAAAAAGGTAAGGAGAAGCGTAACCATATCCGCATATGTATTAAGCCATTCGCTTGCTCCGCCTTCATCGCCGCCACGGTTTTTTCGATTCATAATTTGCCTCCGTCTGCTGTGTTTATTGCCTGGAATCAGCATAGCTGCAGCATTTTGGACATATCATCCCGTGCAAAAGCCGAACTGATCTAATATTACTTTTTAGATTTACCTTTTTTAGGGCTTTCTGCTTTTGGCCCGCCCTCATCTTCCAAGAGTCCCGTCTGCCGATATTCCGGAAGCAAATGTACAAGTTTCTCGCGAATCAGTTTTGGGTTTTCCCCCGCCTGTATTGACTGGACTCCCTCATAAACTATGCGCATACAGAGGTATTCCTCCTCATGCCTGACACGCAATTTATTTGAAACGGGTATAAAGAACAGGTTTGCAAGGCATGAACCGTAAAAAGTAGTAACAAGAGCAACAGCCATATTGGGTCCAACAGATTCCACATCTGAAAGCACTTTGAGCATATTTATAAGACCTATCAAGGTTCCTATCATACCAAACGCCGGGGCAAGCGCAGCCCCCTTGTCATAGAATGCGCGTTCCTGTATATGGCGCTCGTCAACGCTGTCCATCCAAGACTCCATCTGGAGCTTTACTTTTTCAGGGTCTATTGAGTCTACCACCATTTGAAGGCTGTTTCTTAAAAAGCCATCCTCAATTTTGTTAGTGTCCTCCTCAAGAGCCAGCAGACCGCTTATCCTCGCCTTTTTGGCACATTCCGACAAAATCTCTATGTACTGTTCCGGAACAAAGGCTTGAGGCATAAATATGATCCGCATGTGTTTGGGAATTCTCGCAAACTGCTCTATAGGGAAACTCAGCATCAAAGTCGCTATAACTCCGCCCACAACTATTGCAATACTCGGTAAATCAAAAAAGTTGCTTAAATTTATAGTCGTTATCGAATATCCGCCGGCGCCTTCGCCCGTGTTTTTTACCAGCATAATGCTGAAAACAATCAGCGCAACACCCAGAAACAACCCCACAATGGACATTAAATCAATCTTTTTCTTCATATAAAAGCAGGCCTTCCTTCTTTGCGGTTATTTCAGGGTATTCAAAGTTATAAGCCCATTTGTGGCGCGGCGAAATTCAATAACTTTGTTTACGACTTCCATCATCGACTCTTTGACGATAATGTAGTTTTTGCTTGTGAGCTTGATTGTCGTGTCCGGGTTTTCCTCAATAGTTTCAATAAGGTCGGAATTGAGCACGAAAGGCGTGTCGTTCAGCTTTGTAAGTACTATCATATCAGCCACTCCCAAACAGGTCTTTCCGCGGCAGAGATTCCGCAAAGACCGGAAATCTTTTATATAAACGCATTTAAGCGCAATAGGCGGAATAAATCAAATTTTGCGTGCGCGGCGGCGGGAAGCCTCCCGCCGCCGCGGGATAAAATACTTAACGTTTAAGATTTATAAGCTCCTCAAGCATTGTATCGGATACGGTAATTATACGGGAGTTTGCCTGGAAGCCGCGCTGGGTCGTAATCATTTCCGCAAATTCAGCGGAAAGGTCAACATTCGACATTTCAAGGGCGCTGCTGACAAGCGTTCCCGTTCCATTTGCGCCGGGGTCGCACAGCTTCGGCTCGCCCGAGTTGACGGTTTTTGAAAAATAGTTCGTTCCTTCAAGCTGAAGCCCTGCAGGATTTGCAAAATTGGCAAGTGAAATTTTGCCTGCAACAACGGTTCCTTTGTTAGGATGTGTAACCGAGATGGTTCCGTCGGAGCCTATCGCTATACTTGTAAGCTGGTCCAGAGTAATGGCTCCGCCCGCCGTACCGCCTTCAAGGCTGAAAGCCGAGGAGGACAGTCCGAGGTTGTTGGAAACCTTTGCCTTTGTTACCGTAAGGGATGTCCCGTCAGCAATGAGATCTACGACTCCGGTTTCGGTACCGTCAATCGCTCCGCTGCCGTCGCCGTCCGCCGCATTAAACAGATTAGTGTATCCGGGATTGCTAATCTCAAGATAGTCACCGTCGGTTGCGTTTTTAAGCAGCATGGAACTTGCCGTTTCCCCGTCCTTCAGATTTCCTGTATAGATACGGCCGTTAATGTTCATGGATACCTCAAAGTAGGCGGGGTCAGATCCTGAAGCCGCGTGATATGTTGCAGTAAAGTTATGCGTATTGGTGCCGTCATTGCGGCTTACGGTTCCTTCTCCTATAAATGTACTGCTTGTACCGAGGACTTTAATGTTGTACAGCATAGTTCCTGTAACGGTTCCCGGCTGCACCGCAAAATCCGCCTGTGCTATTTCAGCGCCTGTAAGCCCGCCTGTCGGGAATACATTTTTTGATGCGCTAAGGGTAAAGTTCCCTGCGGGGTGGGCTTTGCCGCCGTTCGCCTCAGTGATTGCGGCATTGATGGCGCTGTTGAGTGCTGCAAGATCTGTAAATTTTTCGTTCTTATTAAGAAGAACCGTTATGGCTCCGGTAGTTGATATTGTCGCCTTCGCTTTTTGTCCGGCAGCAAGCGAGTCGCTGGAGCCGATTGTGATTGTAACGTTTCCTTTTTCATTGGAGCTGGCGGCCGTCATCGTATATTCGACACCATTTATGGTAACTTTCGCTTTTGCCTGTTGTGCCGCAACCGAACCTATGTTGTCAAGTTTAATTTTTTTAGAATCGGGCGTTCCGTCTGCGCTTATCTTTCCCAAAACGAAGTTGCCGTTGATATCCGTCAGGTAACCGTTTGCATCGTAGTCCAGCAAACCGGCTCTTGTGTAGAATATATTGCCGTCAGGATCCATAACTTGGAGGAACCCTTCCCCGGCTATGGCGATATCCAGCCCGTATCCTGTGGACTGCATGCTTGAAGGAGATATATTGGTTTGAATTCCTGCAAGCTTTGTGCCGTATCCGACGCTGGACGGGTTGGTGCCGCCGCGGCTTGTCGTGCCTGCAGAAGCGCTTGCAAGCGTCTGGTAGAAGATGTCGCTGAATACGGCGCGCTGGGACTTATACCCAAAAGTGTTGACGTTTGCAATGTTATTGCCGATAACGTCCATCTTGATCTGGTGCGTTTTAAGTCCGGAAACTCCGGAAAACATCGCTCTGTTCATAAATCTTGTCTCCTTTTTGGAACCGTTCCGTACCCTTCGGTCATTCCGGGTGCAAAAGCCTCCTCAAAAGGTCCAGCTTATATTATAACGGTCCCGTCGATATTTGTGAATACGTTTTCTTTCATATTGCCGCTGTCTATTGCTGTTATAACGGTATTATTCGGAATATTTACCAAAAAAGCCGTGTTGCCGACCAGAATGAGCGGTTCTTCAAGATTTTTTTCGCTGGCAATCTTTACCCCTCGGTTCAAGCGGCTTAAGCTTTCATCCGTAAGCTCAATATTGTGTTCCACTGCCCGCTTAACTGCGTGTTTTGAAAAGTTTACCTCGCTGTTTTTTCTTATAGTTTCCGCAAGAATCTGGCTAAAATCCTGCCGTTCGGCCTGTGTTTCGGAAACACTCCCCGTATTTGCCGCCTGTTCCAGGCGCGGTTTTCCCGTTACAACCGGCGTATAAAATTTCAAGCGCATATCATCCATGATGC
>JAAYWX010000370.1 GCA_012516225.1 Clostridiales bacterium | reverse complement strand
TGCTACTTTGTGGCGAAGCAATCCTGCTCCTGCTCTTGGACTTTGATTCGTCAACTCTGAAAGGACTTGTTTCATGCACTTTAGTGACATGCGCCGTCATCGTCTTTTCTTTGCTTTTAAAAAACAGCATGACAGTTTCTGTCGGTATGGCTCTGCATATTTCAATCATGATTCTTATGGCTCTGTTTATGTTCAGGACTCCGGTGGCAGATCTTCTACGCGGACTCCAAACCTGCCGTATCCCCGATTCTCTTATGCTTGGCTTTCTTGTGGTTTTTCGCTTTGCAGACGTTCTTCGTTCTGAGCTGTATTCAATTTATCAGGCCAGCACCATGATTCCATCTAAACGGATTTCATTTTTCAAAAAACTTTACCGCTGCCTGATATTTCCGTTTGTCTACCGTATGTTTGTCTTATCCGATCAGCTAAGCATCTCAATTGAAACTCGTGATTACGGCGTAACACAGCGAAGCCGGTATCGGGATTTGCCCATTAAAGCTGCCGATACGGTAGTTTTGGTCTGCACGATCGTCATGTCAGTGGTGATAATATGGATCCTATAATTGTAAACGGTCTTTGCGTCACTCGAGGGAACCAGCGTATATTGCAGGACATATCCTTGAATGTTAAGGAGGGAAGCTTTACCGTTCTCAGCGGTCCAAGCGGGTGCGGCAAGTCTACTGTTTTAAAGGCATTGCAGGGTATACTGCAAAAAGAGGATGATGTAATAGTTGAAGGTGAAATTCTAATCGGCGGAAAGATTGTTCAGTCTTCCGCCGAAGAAGTTCTGGCCTTAAGCGGATTTTTGATGCAAAATGCGGATGCGCAAATAGTAAATCAGACAGCTGAAGACGAACTTGTGTTCAATTTGGAAAATCATGGGGCTGACAGGCAGGCAATGAAAGCTGCTGTGGAGAAATACAGCAAAATATTCAACATAGATCCATATGCGACAGTATCTAAACTATCCGGCGGACAAAAACAGCGTCTGCTCATTGCCTCATGTCTGTGCACAGGTCACGATATTCTATTGTTGGACGAACCCCTTGCCAACCTTGATAAAGAAAGTGTGGAGCAGCTTCTTGCCATTTTAAAATATTGCTGTTTAAACGGGACAACAATACTATGCGTAGAACACCGGCTTGAGGCGGTATCTAAAATTGCAGACACTCTTTTTTGGATGGAAGACGGCGTATTGTCCAAATATTGCGGGATGGATGAAATAAGTGCCTTTGCTGCCGAAAAAGCGAAAGTTTTTGATAATGCGCTTATTTGGAATTCGGATATAGGAAAGTCCGTTCTGTATGTGTCCGGGCTGAATGCGCGCCGCGGCAAGCATGTTGTGCTGCCCGATTTCGATATTGAGCTTTGCTCAAACAGCACAACACTGCTCCTTGGCAGAAATGGCTGCGGAAAAACCACTCTAATGCGCGTACTCTGCGGGCTATCTTCATACCGTGAGTTTAACTGCCGCAGCTTTATTTATAACTCCAAAGATTATAGCAGTCTGCAAAACTACAGGAAGGCCCGCAAGAGAATGGGACTGGTTTTCCAAAATCCCTGCCATCAGCTTTTCATGCGTACGGTTCGGGAGGAACTGCTTGTCAGAAATCCGGATAAAAACATAGTTATTAAAATTATAGAGATGTTCGGAATTGGGAAATTGTGTGACAGACATCCATATTCCTTAAGTCAAGGTGAAAAACGCCTTGTCAGTGTGGCCGCAACTGCGGCGGCAATGCCGAAGCTGATTTTGATGGACGAGCCAACAATCGGACAAGATTATCAGAATTTATACCGAATGGCGCAAACCTTGCACCATTTGCAGGAAGAATATCAAACAGCTTTTTTAATTTCTACTCATGACCAGCTTGCCGTAAATGCTTTCGGGGGATGCATAATCGAACTTGACCGCCAACAGCCCGCTGTTGCTGTAAAAAGCTCGGAGGAAATAAAGATTTTATCTTAGCAACAATATCTAAATATCTTTGCCCTATTTATAAAATATTAACTAATAATCCTGATATATCCCCATAGGGAGCTTGTTCCTTAAAAGGATTTGTAATTTACTTTATTTATAATGCGTCGTATTTTGCCGAAATTGCGCCGTTTAGGAAATTTGAGTGTTTAAGCTCGGGAGGATGTTTCCAAATTGCAAAAGGACAGACTGGATGTCAAAAATCTTGAAGTATACTGCCATACAAGGGGAGGGAAAAAGGATATCGTCAAAGATGTTTCTTTTTCACTTGAATCAGGTGAAAGTTTAGCGATAGTCGGAGAATCCGGCTGCGGTAAAACAATGACGGCAATGTCGCTTTTTCAATTGCTGCCAGCAGGTTGCTTTTCTGGCGGTGAGGCATTGCTGAACGGCTGCAATCTCCTTGACTGTAAAAATATCAAACAACTTAGAGGAACTGAAATTGTCCTTATCCCCCAGAGCGGTGCGGAGTTTCTGGATCCTATTTTCAAGATACGCTATCAAATTTTCGAAACCCTGCGCAAAGCAGGAGTTCCAAAAAAAGATTGGAATAAAACGGCAAGAGAACTTCTATCTCTGGCAGGGTTTGCTTCCCCCGAAGA
>JAAYWX010000032.1 GCA_012516225.1 Clostridiales bacterium | reverse complement strand
GGTAATTGCCTCAAGCTCAAATTTATGAGGATAATATGTGCGGAGATGTGCGAGAGAGCACAGAAGAACCAAACTGTCCTTACCTCCGGATACTCCGACGGCTATCCTGTCACCGTCATCTATCATGTGATAATCGTCCACAGCGCGGCGGACAAGGCTTGTAAAACTGTTCAGATAATCCAAAAAAATGCACTCCAAAATAAAAAATGATTTCGAGAAAACAAGAGCAAACAGAAGAAAAACGAAGAAAATAAAAGCGAGCTCATGTATATTTATTTTTTTTAGAAAATAGGTGTTGACATGCCTTCCCGGCTGTGGTATAAAAGTAAGGCACTGTAGAAGGAAAACTGCGCTTTTTCACTATTTTAATGGCGCAATTTCCAATTGTCAAAGCTTTTTGCGGTTTTAAAGAAAAGCACTTTGGGATTGCAGACAGTTTTGACATATATGCAGATTCGGCGTTAAGATAACGGCGTCCGTTGCCGAACGCCGAGCAAAATAAAAATATATAACTATAAAATATATGGAGGCAGAAAAAATGTCCACTTACATGGCAAATGCTGACACCGTTACCCGTAAATGGTATATAATTGATGCGGCAGACAAGCCGCTGGGAAAAACGGCGGCTCTCGCTGCGGATATTCTCCGCGGAAAACTCAAGCCCACATATACACCCCATGTCGACTGCGGTGATTTTGTTATAATCATCAATGCCGAGAAGGCGGTTCTTACGGGCAAAAAACTTGAGCAGAAGTATTACTACACTCATTCAAGGTATATTGGCAGTCTTAAGGCGGTTCAGTATAAGCGTCTTATGGCGGAAAAGCCGGAGCGTGCCATGAAGCTTGCAGTTAAAGGCATGCTTCAGAAAAACTCTCTTGGCAGGGATCAGCTTACGCGGCTGAAGGTATTCCGCGGAGCGGAGCATAAGCACCAGGCACAGAAGCCCGAAGTCTGGGCACGCTAAAGGAGGAGAACGAACAATGTATCAGAGCAAAAAGCCTTATATGTATGGCACCGGCAGAAGAAAGTCCTCTGTGGCCAGAGTTCATCTGTTCCCTGGCGGCACTGGAAAAATAACGATAAACGGACGCGACATTGATGATTATTTTGGTTTGGACACGCTGAAATTTATAGTACGCCAGCCTCTCACGGCTACATCGACGGCAGACAAAGTCGACATTGAAGCAACCGTTACAGGCGGTGGAGTAACGGGACAGGCAGGTGCCATCCGCCATGGCATAGCAAGAGCACTTCTCCTTGTGGATGAATCATATCGTCCCACACTGAAGGCTGCGGGTTTCCTTACCCGTGACCCGAGGATGAAAGAGCGCAAGAAATACGGGCTCAAAGGCGCCCGCCGTGCTCCGCAGTTCTCCAAGAGATAATTATTATAGCAAAAAAACCTGTATCCTCAATGGATACAGGGTTTTCTTTATGCCATTTGTCGCACAATCGTACAAATGTTATTAGGCGATATTGGATGAAGCTCGAAGATATGGGACTTTGAGTCTTTTTTGTATTTTAATAAAAATAATAAAAATAAGTAACTAATAATATAAATAAAAATAGTATAAATATATTGACTAAATATGTGCAATGCAGTAAAATAATGGCAGATATAGGAGAAAGAAGGTGATTCCAATGGTTTAGTCAATATATCTCGTTGTGCGAACAAATTATGCTTTGAAATCAAACATTGTTGTGCCTTGCCGATTACACCAAGTGCAAGGCGGAGTGGTCAACGCACCGTGTAACAATGTTGCACACAATTAGCTGATATGCCTCTCAATGGCTGAAAATAGGGGGAGGTTGAGCACAAAAAATTGGCCATATTACCTGTCGGTATAAATTTTAATGTTATCGGCTCTTTTATATGCGTAAATACTAATTTTGAAATGGAAACTGCACCATGAATAAACGACTAATTAGTGTCTGTCTTTCCATTATTATTTGTGTAGGAATAATGGCTCCTGCACTGGCAAATGGTCTATCCGAAACTCAGCTGTTAGATGACTCAATCGTTAAAGTTGCATATATACCCTCTGTTAACAAAACTGATTAAAATCTCTTAAACGAAACAATAGATCAAGGTAAATATACTGCCGATTCAAGTGTGTTGTGTAATGCAAAATATACCGCGGCAGGACAGCTCGTTTTGTCGGGAAGTTATGGCGAAGAAGATTTTGACGTTGTTGCCAACTACGTCGGTAACAACGAGAACGGAAACATCGATATCTTTGTCGGCGAGGATAACAACAATATTTTTGATGTTGTGTATTGCGCTATTGAACGGGAAATCTCTAAGTCTATTCTCTACTTCAATAGTATGAGAGATGAATATACCACTGTATTAAAATTGTATCTTCGCAACAAAGAGAGTGGCGCATTTCTCATTGTTGAATTATTTAATCTCCCATACCTTAATATTACGACAAGCAGAGCGGATTCTGACGTTGATGTAAATGCCGCGCTGTGCTGGATTGAACGTACCTTTGAGCCAGTTAATATCACAGAAACCGAAACAACTACGCGTTCAGCAAACAGCAGTATAAACAAGACAGCCACATATACTTTTAATTCTTTTGGGTATGAGGTAAAAGATTATGTGGAATATAAGCTGTTTTGGGATTTTAGGGATTGTAGTAGAGGCGGTTCAACCACAGGCAATGCCGGTTTTGAATTGCTTAGACGATACCGCACTTGTAAAGATTATCCCAACAACAATTCTAGTACATATTCCTCTTTGTTTTTATATTGTCCAGAGTTTGAACTTTACACCGGGCAAAATATGGCTTAATGACCGAAATTTGTACAAGCTCTGTAACTAATGGTTCTTCAATAAATATTACTAATCCATCCGTTTCTTTCAGCCTCTCACTCGCAGGCCTCTCTGTTTCGGTGGGTAGGGGTATTACTTTTGATTATGGTGGATCTCATATATCTAATACAACGGCAACAATCCATGACAACAGTGATGGTAATTATGCACGTGCTGTAAAAACTGCGTTGGATTCAAGCTATACTCTTAAAAATGTGGGTAACAAATTTTACGTTAGTTATACAATTGGCGAATATAGTGGGCAGAAAGGGCTTTCGAATCCGACTTTATACTTTAACGTCTATATTGGAAATGAGTTAGATGTTAGTACCCAGTCCACATATCAAAAGGATATGACACAAATTATTACTTAGAAAGAGAAGAAGCCTTGAAAAGTAAATTAATCAAAACATATTTTGTAGTTTTATTTGCCATAATCTTTATGCTGTCTGCGCAATGTTTATTGTTTGTAAAACAACAACAGGAAAATGAAAAGCGGTTTGTTAATAGTTTTTGCTCTTATTTTTCAACATTTGCGGATCGTTTTTGTACTAACGTAGACACAGGGTACATCTTTACAGCCGAAGGAATGAATATTTGCCTTGATGAAATAACACGAGTAGTTAGTTATTTTGACGAGCGGCCTTATTCTGTTAATTTTTTATCCTCATCAACTATATTTGCGCCAGATTTCGATACTCTTTCCTTAGGTGATCTTGAACTACGTATCAGTTCTCTCTCCAAAACACTCAATGATGGATACCCCTTAGAAGCCGCCGATGTTGAATGGATTCAGTTACTTAATAAAGAATTAAAACTTTTACGGAGCACACTGTATCCGGAGGGCACTTTAGACTCTGAATTTCTGAAAGAGGACCGTTTTACTAACGTATTTCAAGAATTTTTTTCTAATCTTGCTCTTGATGATAGGTTAAAACAATACGCTGTTGAATAATAAACCTATGACAACTTGCGTTTTAAAGTTATGGAGGATTGCAATTCGGTGATTCTCCATAACTTTTTCGTAGCCGCTCAATAATGGAACGGTGAAAAACTAACCCGATCCCGGTTTTGTGGACAGATTAAACGTCCAGTAGCTCATGATTTCATGGAATTGCATGGAATAGCTCACTGTTACGCAGCATGAGGCT
>JAAYWX010000369.1 GCA_012516225.1 Clostridiales bacterium | reverse complement strand
GGCTTGTAACGAACCCAGCCGACGCAGGCTGCATAAAAGCGCTTTATTATCTGTTCCGAAGAAGGCTCTATTTTCTTAAGCCGCGCCGGCAGCACACCGGAAAGCAGGCAGTTATAAGAAGAAAAACCGTCGTGAAACGTATAGCAGGGAACTCGCAGAACCGTTCTTTCTCTCAGGCAGGTACTAAGGAAAGTATCTTCGCCTCGTGCTCCGGGCGGATTATAAAAAGGGAATACTCTGCTCGGGTCGGTAAGGTTTATGCAAAGATTGGATCCGGAAATAAACTTTGTACTGTTTTCTTCCGGCACCTCATATACTTCTTTACTTATGAGCACTTGAGTATCCGCATAGGAAACTCCGCCGTTCGACATTATTTTTTTTAAATTATCCCACTTTACGATGTCGTTGCTGAGAGCCTGTATAAACGTGCGGAAGACATCTTCAGTCATTTTTTCTGAAAATTCGATACTGGGAATGGGAGAAATATATCCGCAGTGCCATCCGTATGTGATGTCTGCTTTGTCTATGTTTTCCAAATGTGTTTTGAGAACGTGCTGTCCGCTCCATAGAACGGTATCGGAAGCCTTGGTTGCCGCGACAGGGTATTCGTCATCGTCAAGATAAAGCAGATAATCCATTCCGTTTTTTATGGCATAATACATAATAATGTTCCGCTGAGAAGCATAACCCTTGCTGAAAAGCAGGGAAGCTTCTTCGGCGGTTGCCAACCCGCATCCTGCAATAAGCCGCTTTTCCCGTTCGACTTCTCTGGCTCCGATGAAATGCTTGCTGTCGATAAACTCTGAAACGTCAGACGGTATCGAAGTATAATCCGCCCGCCTTGTACCCATGTAGTTGAGATCATATGCCACAAACAGGTTCAAACTTATATTCTCGCTGTCTGCCAGGCCGGACTCCTTCCAGTTATAGATATAGCTTCTGAGCACTCTTTGAAAATGTTTTCTTCCCGTTGCAAACCCTATGCCTACTTTGATTTTTTTGTTTTCCATAATAACCTCCTTTTGCGCCAAATCTGCCTCCTTCGATGTCGTGATTTAAATTATTATATCAGGAAAAATGGAAAAAGGCAACCATACCCCAATTTTGGTACGGCAGCCCCAACTAATGCTTAATATGCAAATAAAAACACATTCTTTGTCAAAAACAAATAAAATTTACAAATTGCCCAAAGCGTTTGCCTTGGGCAATTTGTACTGAAAATATGCACGAATAACGGCAATACCGTTTATTAGGCGGGTCTATATAAAAACATCAGGAGGATAAGGAATCAATAATTTTCGGCGTTAATTTCAAAAAATGCGCGCGGATGGTTGCAAACAGGACAGACTTCAGGGGCTTCCGTACCATATTCAAGATGTCCGCAGTTGCGGCAGTACCAAACCTTTATGTTGTTGCGCTTGAATACTTCACTGTTTTGAAGGTTTTCAGCAAGTTTGGTATAACGCTCCTCATGGGATTTTTCAATTTTTGCGACAGCTTCAAAAGTATCCGCCAGAGCAAAAAAGCCCTCTTCACGTGCGGTTTCGGCCATCTCCTTATACATATTGGTCCATTCC
>JAAYWX010000368.1 GCA_012516225.1 Clostridiales bacterium | reverse complement strand
TTGAATCCGCATTCGGTACAGAACGCCATAATAAATTCCTCCTGATATTATTTTACAGAAAACATCATATTTTGACCGCTTGTCTGCATATTTTTATAATCTCATATCGGTATTTTGCTGTCAAGAAATTGTTTCTCTCACAGATATATGAGTGCCATAGGCATATATGTGAAAATTTGTTTAGTCAGCAGAAAAATTAAAAAAACGCCGTTTTTGATATGTACTTTTTACTAAAAAATATGGAAGTATTTCATAGGAATGAACATTGCATTACCCAGAAATATGCAGTATAATGACGGCATAGAATGTCAAGAATTTAACATTTGTACCTGCCTGGTTTACATATTTCACCGGTTAAGGCATTAAATAAACTTGGCATTCTGAAAAAACAGATACAATGTAGCCTTAACCCGGTTAAGGCTGAGGAGAACGCTGTATCGGAACAACCAAAAAGGAGACTTTATCATGAGAGAAGATTTCGGCTTTACCCAGGATCAGATTGACATTCAGCTTATGACGCGTGATTTTATCCGCAAGGAACTCACTTTCGAGCGGATTAAGGAATGCGACGAAAAAAACGAAGTCCCTATGGACATCGTGAAAAAATGCGCGGAGATGGGGCTTACCAGCATTACTCTGCCCGAATCCATCGGCGGCGGAGGAATGGGACAGGTTACAAATTCGCTCATTCTTGAGGAAATAGGCTATCAGGATGTAGGTTTTGCAACCACAATCGGTGCCTGCAGTCTCGCATATGAGCCTATCTCACTTTTCGGAACACAGGAGCAGAAAGAGCTCTATGGAAAATACATAGTTGAGGGCGGACTTGCCGCTTTTGCCCTTACGGAAGCCGATGCCGGTTCCGATGTTTCAAATGCTCGCACAACAGCCGTCAAAGAAGGCGACGAGTGGGTTATAAACGGTACTAAAACTTATATCACCAACGGTGCGAACGCCAGCATTTATACCGTATTTGCAGTAACAAATCCGGGTGCCGGTACACGCGGAATGTCCTGCTTTATCGTTGAGCGCGATCGTCCCGGTATTTCCGTAGGAAAAGAAGAGGACAAGATGGGAATTCGTCTTTCCAATACCTGCGAAGTAATTTTTGACAATGTCCGCGTTCCTGCCGACCACCTTGTCGGCAAAGAAGGGCAGGGCTTCAAAATTGCGATGAGCACATTTGACATTACCCGTCCTGCCGGAGTGGGAGCCTGCTGCTGCGGCGCTATGCGCAGCTGCATAGATAAGTGCCTTGAGTATGCGGCAACACGCATTACTTTTGGTCAGCCGATACTTCAAAATCAAGCTATCCAGTTTATGATTGCCGATATGGAAATCCGTTATGAAGCATCCCGCGCACTTGCATATAAAGTTGCCAGCGCTATAGACGCCGGTGTAATAGACAGTGCCCTTGCCTCCGCATCAAAGACAATGTCTTCTGATTCTCTCGTTAAGATAAGTGAAGATGCAATTCAGATTTTCGGCGGAAACGGATACAGCAAAGAATATCCCATTGAAATAATCTATAGAAACGCAAAAATCAGCCAGATTTTTGAAGGAACCAACCAAGTTCAGCGCATGGTTATAATCAAGTCCCTTCTTAAAGCTTCCGGCATGATGTAAAGATTAGCGCAGCCTGATTTTATAAAATGTTGAAAATCAGGCTGATGGCGGCATAGGCAACCTGGTGACAAAGGAGTCCGCATATGCTCTTGCCTGTGCGGGCTTCTTTACTTGTCAGAGAAACTTATGAGATAATATATCTTATGATCGTTTTTTAATGTTTCTCTATTTTATTACTGCATAAAATAAATATCGGTTTTTAGGGAATATGAGCTGAAAAAATACCTCTCCTGTGATTTCAGACTTATGACCCCGCAATCGAACAGGAAAGAAGGAATCAATAATGAATATGCTTGTTTGTGTAAAGCAGGTTCCGGATACAACGGAAATAAGAATAGATCCGGTTAAAAATACACTTATACGTGACGGGGTTCCGAGTATCGTAAACCCGTTTGACGCATATGCGCTTGAAGCTGCGGCAAGAATTAAAGATAAAGATCCGTCCTCTCAGATCGTTCTTCTGTCTATGGGACCGGAACAGGCAAAAAATGCTCTCAAGGAGTGCCTTGCTGTCGGCGGCGACAAAGCCTATCTTGTGACAGACCGCGCGTTCGGCGGATCTGATACGCTTGCTACAAGCTACATACTCTCTTCAGCCATAAAAAAGCTTGAGGAAACAGAGGGAAAATTCGATATAATTTTCTGCGGAAAGCAGGCCATTGACGGTGATACCGCTCAAGTAGGTCCGGAAATTGCAGAGCATCTCGGCTATCCGCAGGTTACATATGCCCTTGAAGTTTTTGCTGAAGACGGCAAAATTAAGGTGAAAAAGGAAGTTGAAGAAGGTTTTGAAATTATCGGGGTTAAAACTCCTTGCGTTATTACTGTTACAAAGCCTTCTTTTGACCCGCGCTATCCTACTGTCAAATCAAAACTTGCGGCAAACCGAAAGGAAATCGGCGCAATCACGGCGTATGACATTGCCGGAATAGACAGGGAAAGAATAGGTCTTAAAGGTTCTCCCACAAAGGTTAAAAAGACATTTACACCCCCGGTTAAGACAGGCGGCGTAAAAATATGCGAAGACTGCGGCACCGCAACGGCAAAAAAACTTATTGAAACACTTGTTGCGGACGGCATTATCTGATAGGGGGAAATAAAAATGGATGCCAAAACTAAAGATTTGTGGGTTTTTATTGAAACGAATGATGACGGAACGGCAAAGAGCGTCGGGCTTGAACTTCTCGGCGCCGGCCGCGGTCTTGTCGACAAACAGGGAGGAAAGCTTGTCGGGGTTGTTATAGGCAATAATACTGACTCCGCCGTAAAATCGGCTGTAGCATACGGAGCCGATACGGTTATTGTTGTGGACGGCAAGGAGTATGAGCACTACACAACCGATGCTTATGCTAATGCTCTCTATGCACTTGTCGAAAAATACGGCCCTACCAGCATACTCATCGGCGCTACCAACAACGGTCGTGATCTCGGTCCCCGCGTTTCCTGCCGTCTTAAAACAGGACTGACCGCAGACTGCACTTCTCTTGCGATAGACGAGGAAACCGGAAACGTAGCGTGGACACGCCCAGCATTCGGCGGCAACCTCATGGCAACAATACTTTGCCCTGATACCCGTCCGCAGATAGGCACCGTCCGCCCCGGTGTTTTCAAAAAAACCGAGCCGGACGAGTCGAGAACCGCGGAGATAATCCGCGAGAATATACACGTCGATCCTTCCGAAATACGTACGGAACTAATTGAAGTTATAAAAGAAGTGGCAGACGAGCTTGTTGACCTTGAAGGAGCGGAAATAATCGTTTCCGGAGGACGCGGCGTAGGCGGTCCCGAAGGATTTAAGCCTAGAAGAGAGCTTGCCGAAGTTCTTGGCGCCACCGTCGGAGCTGCCCGTGCCGCTGTAGATGCTGGATGGATTCCCCATGCACATCAGGTAGGACAGACAGGAAAAACCGTTGGCCCCAAAATCTATATTGCCTGCGGAATTTCCGGAGCTATCCAGCACATTGCCGGCATGAGCAGTTCCAAGACAATTATAGCTATCAACAAGGATGAAACTGCACCCATTTTCAATGTTGCTGACTATTGCGTCGTAGGAGATTTGTTTGAAATCCTGCCCGTACTTACAGCGGAAATTAAAAAGCTGAAAAGCTGAAAAAGGCGGCAATCTGAAAAAATAGTAACATAAAAAACGAGACCCCTAAAAATTTTGTGTAAAAGCTGAATAAGGAACATCCTTTTGGTCAAGAACGGAAGCAAAGCCGAATGAAGACTGAAAGGGTGTTTTTTATGACAGCAGTACCGGCAGAACGCATGAGAGAATATGTAAAAAGC
>JAAYWX010000367.1 GCA_012516225.1 Clostridiales bacterium | reverse complement strand
GCAGGCATTTATCGTCGCCAAAATAATGCACAAAATTACGGCCCCGCTGGTTGAAGCCGCGTATGTCCAATTTATAGGGCAATAGAATTCAGGCAGTTCGTACATCATCGTATACACATTCCAAATAACAGTCGGAAACAGCCTGAATCCTACCGCTATACCGACGGCACTGCCAAGAGCCGAAGCGGAAAGCGCGTACAGCACATATTTCCTCATAATAGATAAGCGGCTGTATCCCAAAGCTTTCATTGTCCCGATCTGAAGCCTCTCCTCGTCTATCATGCGGGTCATCGTTGTAAGGGCTACAAGAGCGGCAACAAGAAAGAAGAAAAACGGAAAAACCCTTGCAATAGCATCAACTTTGTCAATATTGGCTTTAAGCGAGGAATAACTGATGTTATCTTCTCTTGTGAATATATGCCAAGAAGGAATATCCGTTTTGGATATTTCAGATTCAGCATCTGTGATTTTTTTAAGTCCTTCCTTAAATTTTGCTTCTGTTTCAGCTTTTGCCAACTCATAATCCTTAACGCTTTGCGCAAGGTTTGCCTTTGCTGTATTGAGCTTGGAAAGCTCTCTGTAATAAGTGGTTTTTGCGCTTTCGAGTTCTTCTCGTCCTTCTGAAATCTTTATGCGCCCGCCAGCAATTTCACTAATAGCCCTGCGCTTTTCGGATTCAAATTCAGCGCGTTTGGCATCAAGTTCCGATTGGGAATTAAGAATGTTAAGCTTTGCCGAATCAAGTACCCCCAGTTTAAGCGCAAGAGCGGGGAGCGCATCCGATACGGCACCGCTCATCGCAAGGTGCGAGGCGGCCTCAGTATAGGCGTTGTAAGCTTCGCCTGACATTATCTCATTTATCTCCGACTGCAGATTGTTTTTCTCCTCTGTCAAAGAGTTTGCCTCATTGGCATATTCGCCCTGCTTGTCATATGGCATGCTGCCGATTTCTTTCAGTCTTGCCCCGATTTCTTCAAGTCTATGGGATTTTTCCTGGAGCGCGGACATATTGTCAGCAAGAGCTGGATATTTAAGAGGCAATTTCCGCAGCTCATCGAACGCCCTTCGCTGTCCGGCACTCAGATTGTAATTTTCCAGTTCTTTTTCAGACACGAAAAGATTTTCGGCAATCTTATCCAGGTTCTTATCAATTTCTTTCTGCGCAACGAAAAACTTCTCTTCCGTTTCCGCAAACGCCTGTTTTGCCAAGTTTTCCTTTTTATTTAGTTCAGCTTCGCTGTCTTTCAAAGCCTTCTCATTTTCAGAAATTACTTTTTTTGCTTCCGTTAGCTTTTTTTCGCCATCCGCTATTTTCCGCTGCCCGTCTTTAATTTTAATTTCAGCATCTGAAAGTTTTGTCTCGGCTTCTTTTTTTGCCTTTTTATAATCGGCTCTGGCATTATCCAGCTTTTCTTCTGCCTCTTTTTTAAATTCGTCTAAGCGGACTTTGCCTCGGCTTCCGCTGAGGCTTTCTATGCGACCCGCTGTTTCATCAACAAGCGAACGATACTCTCCGGTAAGAGAAGTCAGCTCTTTTGCTCCGCTTACGGTTATATAAACATCAGTATAAAAGTCTGTCACAAAACTTTCTGCGGGGACAAGTAAAAAAAGATCTACCGTCCCATTTCCGATGTTGGTATATTCCTTTTCGGCTGAAAAATACGGACAATAGTCTGCAAAACCGACAATTTTAAATTCAGAAGGCAATAAAAAATCACTTGTGTTCTCATTTTTGGGGGAAACGCGGATAGTGTCCCCTATTTTAAATTTTGTTTTACTTCCAAGAGGTACATTTATTGCAAGGCATTCGTCCGGTAACTGTGGAAGCCGTCCGGAAGTAAGCTCTGGAACATTTAGGGCAATTTCTCCTCCGTTTGTGTGCAGACTGTGCAGACGAACAGTAAAATCACTTCCGGATTCGGATGTCATAAGTGCATCCGCAACGTATCCCGCATGGACACTTTCAACACCTTCAAGTTTTTCCAGCTCTGCAACATCATCGTCTGTAAGTCCGAGGTCCCCTATTATCTCGATATCATACATTGAGGCTCCATCAAAATAGCGGTCAAACGATTCACGCATATCGGGCGTTGCGGACAGCAGTCCGGCAAGGAACCCGACGCCAAGAGCAACAATAGCAAATATTGCTGCAAAACGCCCGAATGTATCTCTAATAGTTCTGAGGGTATTTTTGCCATACGTTTTATGCATTACCACTCTATCCTTTCAACCGGGACAGGAGATGAATTAACATCTATATTAGTCACTCTGCCGTTCTTTATATGGATAACCCTGTCAGCCATTGCTGTAAGGGCTGTATTATGGGTTATAACTATTACGGTTTTTCCCGTTAACCGGCAGGTATCCTGAAGAAGTTTTAAAACTTGTTTGCCTGTAACATAATCTAATGCGCCTGTGGGTTCGTCGCAAAGGAGAATTTTCGGATTTTTTGCCAACGCACGGGCTATTGAAACCCTCTGCTGTTCTCCTCCTGAAAGCTGCGCCGGAAAATTGTTCAGTCTGTCCTGCAACCCGACTTTTGCAAGAGTTTCGGCCGCTGGCAGAGGCTCGCGGCAAATTTCGCCTGCCAGCTCTACATTTTCAAGTGCGGTTAAATTCTGTACCAGATTATAGAACTGAAAAACAAATCCAACGTCATAGCGCCGGTATAAAGTCAGGCGCTTTGATGAAAAAGAGCTTATTTCCTGCCCGTCCAGCCGGATTACACCTTCATCACAAGTATCCATGCCTCCGAGCATATTTAAAACCGTAGTTTTTCCTGCGCCGGAAGGCCCTACGATCACACAGAATTCCCCTTTGCCAATGTCAAAGCTCACATGGTCGGCGGCGGCAATTGTGGTTTCGCCCATTCTGTAATACTTGCAGACGTTTTCAAAATGAACAAAGCCTTCCATAAACGTCCCTCCCTTTACTATTAGTTAAAACAAAAAAATCTTTGCTTTGTACATGAAAATGGTTATCAAAATAATGTCTCATAGTAATTATTATAAACGCGCTAAATAACAAGTCAAGTGTATCAATCGAATTATCTATATCTAAATTGTAAATTTTATATAAAAATGTCCGAAAAACATCAACGTCTTTCGGACAAATAGTC
>JAAYWX010000366.1 GCA_012516225.1 Clostridiales bacterium | reverse complement strand
GCCTGTACCGAATGAAATTTACCTGCCGTAATGAACTTGAGCAGGCAGTGGCTGAATATGTACAGTTTTACAATTATGAACGCATCAATCTGAAAAACGGTCTTACTCCGTCAGAAATCCGGAGCAAGACCGCCTAAATCTAAGCTATTCTACCACAGGGCTTTTTATTCTTTGTTTGTTTTACAGGTAACAGTCCAAATGGCAGCACTTGTTTTTTAAGAATTATAGAGTGAAGTTTATATAAATGCTTTATTTGTACTATTTATGTATTGCACATTGGCACACTTTTTCCGGAATGTTGATTTCTTTAGGGTCGTTTTCGGAAAGATAAAGCTGCATCATGTCCTCCGCTGCGCCCATATCTATAAGGCGCTGAGCCGGCATTTTATAAAACTTGCCTTTAGCCATAACAGCTATATCTCCACTGGGCAAGATAATCTCGCCCTCGCCGCAGAATACTTTGTCGCCGTTTTCAGTAATCCGCCCCGTTACAATAATCTGTTCATCGTAGGGAACAGGCATTTTGTAAACGGTGCTTATTTCCAGTGTGACACCCCAGACATCAGGGTCAATTACTTTAATTGCTCTTCCAATTGTTTCGTCAAGCAACGCCGCACTGACACCACCGTGCACCGTATGTGGGTAGCTTTGATGGAATGATTGTGCCTTTGCCAGTGCGGCTACAGTACCGTCTTCCAGCTCGTAAAATTCAGCCATGAGACCGCTTTCGTTTTCCTTACCGCAAACAAAGCACTCTTTGGCATTATCCTGGTTTTTTATAACTCTCTTAACCATACCATATCTCCTTAGCAAATCCCTTTTAAAAAATATATAAATCATCTATAAAAGGCGTATATCTAAATACGCATAATAATCCCTTATAAACGCCGGTGTCAAGATAAATAAAGCCGGAATTTGCCACCAACTTTTGATTTTTTATTAAGAATGCGGTAATCTAAACGAAAAGGATAAGAAAAGCAAAGGGCTTTTCTTATCCTTAAATTTTTAACCGATTTCAAGGAACTGTTAAAGAATACCGACACTGACTATCTGAAATCCATAGCCGGAAGTCAGGCGAAGAGCCTGACTTCCGCAGTGCTCACATATATATTCGGGACCAAGCTTCTTATAGACAGTTTGCCCGCCGCACTTGCGGCATACGAAAACGGCAGGGTCAGACTCTATCACAAGTTCTGCGCCGCTCGCTATGGTATCCTTTGCAATCACATCGAAAAACGATTGGACATAATCTGCCACTATGCCGGACATCAGCCCAACCTTGAGAGTGATTTTCGTCACTTTCTTTCCGCCGTGTTCTTCGGCAACGCGGAGAGCGGTGTCAAGCACATCGGTCATTATGCCAAGTTCATGCATTGCTTAAGCGTTCTGCTGGGCTTTAAGAGCCTTGATGTCCAGAGGAGCGAGAACGCTGGGGTCAACCAGTTCAAGGCTGATGGCACCCTTTTTGCAGGCGGTGAGACAGCCTTCGCAGCCGCGGCAAAGATCTTCATTGACCTGAACATGGTTATCCTTATCCCTGTATATGGCAAGGAAATTGCACTTCTTTTCGCACAGACCGCAGTTTACGCACTTGTCCATGTCGATCTTTGCTATGTATCCGGAACCCGCCATCATCGGAGCTGTGAGGTAGTTCTGGGAGAGCAGGGCGGTGCAGCAGCAAGGACAGCAATTGCAAATGCTGTAAAGACGGCCGGCAGCAACGTCTTTGAAGAATGCAGCGTGTACGTTTCCTCTTTCATGGCACTCTCTGAGGATTTGGAGAGCTTCTTCCTGAGTGACAAGGTGACCGTTTAAGTATCTGTCACGGTCAAGGCACCAAGAAACCCAAGGCTCGCCGATAACTATGCAGACGTCGCGGGGCTGACATCCCTTGTCACCGCGGGCGTTTCGGCATACGCAGTCAATAACGGCAATGCGGTCGGGAGCTTCAATAATTGCGTTGCGTGCCACTTCATAGGGCATGATGGTTTTGGGTAGCTCTCCAAGGGTGAGATCCTCCGTAAGCGTGACAATCTGCTCGGCATCCTCGAGGCGGAGAACTTTTGCGTGGTATGTGTTGGTCATAAGAGAACCAACGTTCCTGTTGCACTCATTGACAGCTGTCTTAACAAGTTCATCCACAACCTCAAACTCAATTCCTTCCGGCTTTTTCAGGTCATCGGGCTGAGGAAGGTAATTGTTGAACGATTCTCTCATATAGTAAATATAAAGGGGAATATAACCGAAATACAGCTGTGCGTGCATTAAACGTGCAAAGCCTTCTTCGGTGCGCGGGAATGCTTTAGCAAGGGCTCGCTGGGACTTCTTTCTGACATCGGGATCTTTGTTGTACATAACTTTACTCCTTATCATAGAACAATTTGCGTTGTGCCCGCCGGCTTTTGAGCACCTGTCAAATCAAATAGTGCGTAAAATCTCTGCAAAAACGAGCGGCCTGTTCCACAAAGCACTGCATTTGTCTGCTAATAATTATAATTCAAGCGTTATAAAAAAGCAAGCACCAAACATTTTTGCTGTTTTTTGCAGGAAAGGACAGATACTGTTAAAAAACTGTCCAAGTATGTCACATGGTACAGGAATGGCACAATATTGAAACGGGTTGTCCGGGAGGGGTGTTTCAATTTTTCGTAAAAGAAAAATAAGGAAGCATACTGCGCTCATAAAATGTCAATTTTTTCAATATTGAGCACAAGCCAGTATGTAAATGTTGCAAATATTATCCAATTATAATTATATGTTTTTAACAAAAGAGGAAATGATATCTTGCGTTGGCACAGCTTTTGCTTGTATAATGCGTTAGAGTTCTCTGCTGATAGGGGAGAACAGCGATATCTCTAGATTTTCAACCAGAAAGGACATGAATTATGGAATTCACTAAGGTTAAGTATTCAGTGGCAGACAGGATTGCTACCATCTCCATGGACAGCCCCAAGAACATGAACGCATTTGATGAGGTTATGCTTGATGAGCTTGAAACTGCTCTCAAAATGTCCGAAGAAGACGCAAATGTAAAGTGTGTCCTGCTCAACAGCACCACATCAAAGGCTTTCTCCGCAGGAGGTGACGTTGCCGCTATGTATGAAGGAATAAAGAATAACAGCAGAGAAGCGTTCACAACTGAGTTTGGAAAGTCCATTGCCAAGATGGCAAACGTTACAATCGCCATCAGGAAGCTCTCCAAGCCCGTTGTTGCTGCCGTTCAGGGTGCTTGCGCTGGTGCCGGCTTCAACGTTGCGCTTGCCTGTGACTATGTCATTGCAACCCAGGCTTCCGTATACATTCAGGCATTCGTTAAAATCGGCCTTGTCCCCGACGCAGGCGGTATTTATCTTCTCACCCGTTCCTGCGGCCTTAACAAGGGTATGGAACTCGCTCTCACCGGCGATATGATTTTTGCCGATGACGCAAAGACTCTCGGATTTGTTGCAGAAGTTATTGAAGATGATGACGCTTTCGCTGAAGCAGCTTACAAGAGAGCGAAGAAATTCACATATGGTCCTTCCGCTTCTTATGCTTACATGAAGAAGCTTGCATGGGAGTCCGAATTCAAGGGCTTTGAAGAGTTCGTCAAGAAAGAAGTCGAAGCTCAGATGGCCTGCGGCGCCACAGACGATTTCGTAGAAGGCGTTTCCGCGTTCTGCGAGAAGAGAAGAGCAAGCTTCAAATAATAACAATAAACCGACAATTGGCGTTTATTGGACATATCCCGCAGGAGTTTTACTAAGTAAATCCCGCACGGGGATTTGCTCCTCGTGCAGAGTTTAAAAGAAAGCAAAAGGAGAGAAGCTATCTCATGAGTAAAAACATTAACAAAGCCGTCGTTATTGGCGCCGGTGTCATGGGTGCCTCGATCGCCGGCCTGCTGGCAAGCGTCGGCGTACAGGTTACGATGCTTGACATCGTTCCTCCCCAGGGACTGACCGATGAGGAAAAGGAAAAGGGCCTCACAGAAAACAGCTATGAGTTCCGCAACCGTTTTGCTCTTGCAGGACTTGAGAAGATCAAGAATCCCAAGAACAATATGCTCTATTCAAAAGCTGCTATCCACAATATCAGAGTCGGCAACACCACTGACAATCTGGACTACATCCGCGATGCTGACTGGATCGTCGAGGCTGCTTCCGAGAATATAGCTGTTAAGCAGAGCGTTTTCAAGCAGATTGAGCCGTACCGCAAAGCGGACGCTATCGTTTCATCCAACACCTCTGGCGTCAGCGTACATAAGATCGTCGACGGCTTGCGCGATGACTTGAAGAAGTACTTTATGGGAACCCACTTCTTCAATCCTCCCCGCTGGATGGCTCTGTTTGAGATGATCGCAACCAAGTGGACCGATAAGGCAGCCTATGAGCGCATGCAGGATTTTGCTGAAAACACCCTCGGCAAAGTTGTTGTCCACGCGAAGGATACCCCCAACTTCGTCGGCAACCGTATCGGCGTT
>JAAYWX010000365.1 GCA_012516225.1 Clostridiales bacterium | reverse complement strand
CTTCTTCTCATGGATATTATTAAAACCTCCAAGTTAGTGCTCCTGTCCTGCACCAACTTGGAGGTTCGCTTAAAAATTAGGACGTTCTCCTCTCTATATGCTGTATGTGTCATCATATCTGTACATTCTTTAAGACTGTACTTTTTTATTGCAGCATTCTGTTCACTTAACGCCCTTATTTCAAATGTATATTTTTACAGCTCAATACCTTCAAAATCATCTTCACTTATAAGGGGTGTAGTGCATATTTTTTCCTTTAGTTCCTGCCTGTAATCGGGATGCGCAATTTTAATAATGGCCCGAATACGATCTTTAACCGACTTGAGAAATACATCGGCTATACCCCACTCCGAAACAAGATACATAACGAAGACTTTAGGCGTTGTAACTATAGATCCCTCCGGAAGCCAAGGAACAACATTAGAATGACGTACACCTTCACGATCCTTATAAGTAGAGCGCAGGCAAATAAAGCTGCGGCCGTTCTTTGCGCGAGTCGCACCATATATGTAAGCGAAGGAACCGCCGGGACCGCTGTAGGGAGTTAAGCCCTGAGCTTCAGAACAACATTGACCTAAGAGGTCGCACATAAATGTTGCGTTTATAGCGACAAGATTATCAGCCTTCATAACTCCAAGCGGATCTACCATTTCAGGCTGTGGACGAAGAACTGCTCTTGAGTCTTTTGAAACAAAGTCAAAGAACCTCTTTGAGCAAGCACCGGGGCTGGCGGCAACGATTTTGGTTAATACGCCTTCCTCGCAGAGCTGTGCCATATTATCGCAGGCAACTTCAGAATAAACTTCCAGTTTGCCGATACCTTTGAGATGAGCAAGGATTTCTTCTCCGAGACCTCCAAAGCCTATTTGAACTTTGTCTCCTTCATGAATATATGGCAGAATGAAGGACGCAATCTTTTTGTCATTTTCGGTAGGAGGCTGAGCAGGAATTTCAGAAAGCTCCGTATCGTTTTCAACAATATAGTCAAATTCTGAAATGTGCAAAGATGTAATTTCAACATCTCCGGGGATTGGATACTGACCTGTTCTGTCAATAAAAGCGATTTTTTTCGTTATTCTGGGATCCTTGCAAATTATGGTATTTGAAATGATTCCGTATGCGCCAACGTTGCAGTAGCCGTTTTCGTCAGGGGGGCATACCTGAAGTGCAAGAGTGTTGCATCCATATTCCCATGGCCAATATGCAAGATAGTCATATGTTGTGCCGCCGCAGTCAACTGCACCCATGCTGATACCTATGCGCTCAAGAGGAAGATTGTAAGCACTTATAAGATGAAAGTGCTTCTTTGTTTCCGGGTCAAAAATCATATCATTGGGAACATTCATAACATTATAGAGGATAGTTACGTTTTCATAGTCTTCTTTGTGGGCGTATAGTTCATTAAGCAAAACATAAGGAATTTGACTTGCCTGACCCATCCAAACGCAATCTCCGTTTTTGATCGCTTTCGCAGCCTCTGCAGTTGTAGTTAAATGTTCTTTGTAATGTTCTTTCCAATCTGCCATTGTTAATACTTCTCCTTATCTTGATATTTAAAATAAAAGATCAAAGTTCTTTATTTAATCAGTGTTCTTTTAAAAACATTATGGTTGCAGTTGCAAACATAATCAAAATCAGACAAGTGAATGCTTATAATGTCTCCGTCATCAAAAGCAGGACGCTGAAATTCATTAATAACAGCGATTTTTTTAACTATGCTTTCGCAATTGTTGAGATATGGAGTTATTATTTTACCTGTAGCACCAACATTGCAAAAACCGTTTTCATCAGGAGGACAAACTTCTACAACCATAGTGTTTGTTTTAAATTGCTCACATATTGTTTTTGAATATGGTCTGTATGGTTTCTTTATGTACTCGATATTCTCTGCTTTAGAATTAAAAATTCTAAACATGGCTGATTCAAAAAATGAGATGACGTGAAATATATTGACATACTTAGAATCCATTATTTTGCTGTAATTCATATAGTTAATTCCTAAAACGGTTACATCATGAAGTGTTTCATATCGGTCAGCCAGCTTATCTAAAAACAGATTGGGGATACTAAATCCGCTACCTACCCATATTGAATCTTCAGACTGTATTAAAGCTGCCGCTTCTTCAAGAGATATTAATTGGGGGTTTGTTTTTTCTTTTGCTGATATTGGCATCTAAATCACCTCATAATTAAATTAATTTTTATTTTTATTTTGTTGTAATATTTAAATAAAATTAGAGCTTTTTAATTTTTTCTGTATTTACAATACCACATAAATATGATAATGTATAATACGAAAATAGAAAGTAACCTATTACTAATAGCTATTAATTAACTATAATAATTTACAATAGAGTAAGAATATGGAAATAATACAACTTTTATTTTTTAAAAAAACTGCTGAACTGGAACATATGACGAAGGCTGCCAATGATCTGATGGTTTCACAGCCGTATTTAAGCAGAACAATAGCTGAGCTTGAAGAAGAACTCGGAATACCTCTTTTCGACCATGTAGGCCGAAGTATTGTTCTGAACCCTTGCGGTAAAGCATTTTATAATCGAGTAACAAACATATTTAACGAAATAGAAGACGCAAAGAAAGAGATACAAAATATTAACTTATCCCAGCAATCCCGCCTCACCATTGTTACAAATGTCAGCCAATATATGCCCGGGCTTTTGGAGCTTATATCCATATGTAATCCGAGTGTTAAAATCAGGCAGCTTTCTGCCAAAAGACGTGATATTATTCGTATGTTACTCAACGGAGAGGTAGACTTTGCCTTATGCAGTCCCCCTATTGAGGAAAATGTTCAGCTTAAAACTGTCCATCTTCGTTATGAACAGGGTGTTATTATTTATCCGCAAGGCCACTGGCTAAAAAACTATAATGAGGTTACTTTTAATGATGTTAAGAATGAAACCTTTATAAGTGTTTCTCAAGGATACGGTGCTCGAGATGCACTTGACTCATATTTTGAAAAACTTGGTATAACTCCAAAAATAGCAATTGAAACAGCTGATACAGTCACTGTATTCAGATATGTTGAAAAAGGGCTTGGGATAGCTACTGTTCCTTTATCAACAGTTTTGCAGGAAGCTGCCTTCAAGGATCACTATGTGGATATACCAAACAGGGCAAGCGGTGATATTGCGTTATCTTGGAGAGCCAACCAATACATTAGTGAAGCCGGTCATCTTTTTATAGAAAAATCAAACGAATTCTTTTTAAAATTAGAGGAATTTGTGGAAAAAAACAGGATTAGGTAACTTGATATATTCGAGAACGTTATCACGAGGCTTTTGAACTCATCCATATAGGCATAAAAACGCCCCCAAAGTCAGTCAGTATGATATACTGACTGACTTTGGGGGCTTATAGCAAAATCGGAAATTATCCCGTTTTTATGAGACCTGCAAAATCTGATACATCAGGTTAATTTTGTCATCAGCCGCCGGAAGCAAGGATAGAGAAATGCATATAGTCTGCGGCGGTGCTCCATCCCTGTCCGCCCCATCCCCATCCGTATTTTGCAAACGCTTTTACAACGCTGCTGTTCGGGGTTATGCAATACGGGCTGCTTCCGTTTTTGTAGCAGAAACTTCCCACTGTCGCACCTGTCCTATAGTTTATGTAATAGTTTTCATTTGGGTTTATATCGATAGCGCAGCCCCAGCTATGCCTTAGAGTATCTGTATATCTCGCACCTCCAATGCTCTTTATCGGGAAACGCTCCGGAGAATTGTAAATCTCATTGAATATCGCTTTAACTTCTTTTTCAACGAGCTTATGTACTGTAATATATGCGGAAGAACTGTACTTCTGCCCTGTTGATTCATTTAACTTCCATATGGGGATAGATATTGTAACCATATACCCTTTGGCGTCTGTCGCGCTTGTAAAATACGTCTTATTGGGATTTCCAAACAGCATCTGGCGGCGCTGCGCGTTTGTAAGCGTTCTATATTGGAAGGCAAACGATGTAAAAGTCGGATCAACCTCATATTCTTTTTCAGTCACCCAGTTTTGTTTCTGTCTCCTGCTACCGTAAAGCAGGCGCAGTATAACCGTTGTCGCCTCAGCCCTTGTAAGCTGATTATCACCTCTGAAAGACGTATCCTCATAGCCTGTCAGAATGCCTTTCATATATACCTGCTCAACACTGCCTCGGTAAGCGGGATTCATTGAATCGTAGTCTGCTATATGGTTTGCAAAGCTGTCTTTTGTATCCGCAAGCTCCATTTGATTTTCGTAATAGACCAGGTAGACAACGCGGTTTATCATATAAGCCATTTCATAACGGGTTACGGGTTTCTCCAGCTCCGCAAACTTAAGCGGTATAAGAGGATAAGAAACCTGTGCGTTGTTAGAGTTCGTTTCAACCACCTCAAGAACTCCCGCTTCATTCAGTGCGTTCCAGTAGTTTTCCGCCCAATGGATGCCTTTTGAAGGAGTGGTCGAATACAGGTGCTCTCCGGCTATCATGAGCATTTTCATGAATTCGCCCCTCTTCATAATATCGTTCGGGTGGAAAAGCCCGTCATCCTTGCCGTTTATTATACCCAGCTTTACCAGTTCATTCACGTTTTCGGCAAACCAGTCGTCAGGTTTAACATCCGGGAAATTTGTTCCTACCGCCGCGGCCGGAAGCTGGAGAACTGCAGTAAGCAGAAGCAGCAATATTATCGTTTTTTTTAACATTTTGCTCATTCAACTTTACCTCTATAATGCGGCAAATTCCGGTTACCCCGTTATTGTGCCTTATTATTCCCCTTCTTATCTTCTATCTATTCCGCCATCAATTCGCAGAAAAGCCTCAGTGACGGATTATCGTTATTTTTCAGCCAGAATACGACGATATAAAAGTTCGTATCCAAATCTTCGACATCAAGAATTGCGCAATTTGTTCCATACTCCCTGGCCATCGGATAAGGTACGAGAGATATTCCGTTTCCGCTCTGCACTTGCATAAACAGTGATTCCAGCGTAGGGACTGACAACACGCCGCTCCCAGCTCTGCCTCTTAAAACAGCATCTTCAATCTTTTTTGTGAATTCACTTCTCTGTTCCCCGACACTGACATAGTTTTCATTCGCAAGTTCCTCGGCTTTGACAGTTTTCTTATGCGAAAGGTGATGATCTAAAGGAACAATTGCGCAAAATTTTTCCTTAGACACCCTTTGGGCATCGAATGCCTTCATATCCAATGGCATCACATACGAAAAGGAAACTCCTAAATCCGCCTCTCCGTACATTACCTGACCAACTATTTCGGACAGTTCCTTGTGATATATTCCAAATATTACATCAGGGTAGCGCCTGCAGAATTCTTTATACTTTGAAGCCATAAAATCGGAACATATGTTTGCGCTTGCAATTGTAAGCCTTCCGGCGGCTCCGGTCCCTGTACTTCTGACCGCGTTTTCAATTTCTTCCATCTTTTGAAGAAGCATTCTGCCTTCTCTGAGGAGCAGTTCCCCTGCCGCCGTGAGCTTCACGCTCCTACTGTCTCGCACAAGAAGTTGCACTCCAAGGCTTTCCTCAAGTGCGGCAACATTTCTGCTGGTAGTAGAATGGCTTATATACATTGTTTCCGCAGCCTTCGTAAAACTGCCCTGCTCCGCTACGGAAATAAAAATTTTCAGCTGGTCAAAATTCATTGTGCCCTTCCCGCCCTCCTTTGTGTAGTTTCCCACGAAAAGTCAGATATCGCCGAACTTAAATGTCTGAGGCAGAAGCTGATTCAGCCTATAGCT
>JAAYWX010000364.1 GCA_012516225.1 Clostridiales bacterium | reverse complement strand
TTTCATCATCCTGTCATAAAGGAGGCTTACCTCATTTATATGATCATACATATCCTTGGTAAGGTAGGCTTTTTTAAGATATTCTATAAAGGACGCCTCGTCCCCTCCTCCGTAGTTTTTAACGTTATTTTCCCAATTTGACTTGAGGGTGGCTTTATCCTCATCCGTAAGTGTTACACCAAGCTCTTTCGCTTTACTCTCCACCGCACAGTAGTGTTTTACTGTATCAAGTGCGTTATCCATAACATATTCACGATTTGTTTTTTCCGTATTAAAGCTGCATTGCGCATTCCAATCTTCTATTTCGCCGTAGTAATTCTCCATATTGCTGACATCATAGACATACCAATAAAACAGCTCGCTCCATGTAACATCTATTCCGTTGACGGTCAGCATAACTTCGTCCGGATCATAGTATTCATAGCAAGGAGTATAGTCTTTCGATGTCTGAGAAGCTTCCGGTGATGGGCTTTCTTTTGCTAAATCTTCTGAATACGAACGCAGCTTGCTGCTCTGGCAGCCTGACATAAGTGCAAAACATACAGAAGCCGCAAGAATAAGCGAAATAACTTTAGTGTTCATTTTGTTCTCCTTATCGTAAAAAGTGTGCAAATCATTTACTGCTTCATCAAAATAGTTTCTGAAATGCAAATAACTTTTCAATATTACCACAGTATATCTATTGCAGCAAGGCGAAATTTGTAAACATTATTCAGTATGCGCCTCACTTTGAACGGTCATATAGTCAGAGACAAATTTCCTTGCTGTTTCTATAATCCTTTTGCCTGAGCGAAGCCGCAGGCTTATACATGGTTTGCTGCCCGCTTCAATTTTAATTCTTCCTTTATACTCGGACTGTTCATACAGCGCAGACACTTTTTCCATACTGAATTCAGTAAGTGTAAAAAGAAGCATCCCGGATTTTTGAGATATTTCACTTATTCCTGCGTTCTGAGCTTCTGCACGCAGAAGTGCGACACTGATAAGAGTGCTGACGTTGGACGGAGGATCCCCGAAACGGTCTATCAGTTCATCCATAATATCGTCTGCTTCTTCTTCCGTTTTTACAAGAGCTATCCGCCTGTAAAAGTCCATACGCTGTTCGGAGCTTTCAATATAACTGTCCGGAATATAAGCTGATACGGCAAGATCAGCGCTGCATTCCGTATGAACAGGCGGTTTTTCTCCTTTTTCCTCCAAAACTGCTTCTTCCAGCAATTTCATATACATATCGTATCCTACATCTATAAGATGCCCGCTTTGTTCCGCTCCAAGAAGGTTTCCCGCTCCGCGTATTTCAAGGTCTCTCATTGCAATTTTGAAGCCGCTGTTAAACTCCGCAAACTCCCGGATAGCTGAAAGCCGCTTCTCTGCAATTTCAGTTAAAACCTTATCCTTCCGGAAAGTAAGGTATGCACTTGCCCTCCTTGATGAACGTCCGACTCTTCCGCGAAGCTGGTGAAGCTGGTCAAGCCCCAGTTTGTCCGCATCCTCAATAATAAGAGTATTGACATTTGGGATGTCTATCCCTGTTTCGATAATCGTTGTACATACAAGAACCTGCGTTTCTCCGGCAACAACGCTCTCCATTACAGCCGAAAGTGAATCTTCATCCATTTGTCCATGTGCTACAGAAACGGTCACATTTTCAAGCATTTTTTTCAGACGTGAAGCCGTTCTTTCTATGCTCTCTATTCTGTTGTGAATATAATACACCTGCCCGCCGCGCAATATTTCGCGTTTTATGGCATCGCATACAATTCCCCAGTCATGCTCCATCACATATGTCTGTACGGGCTGTCTGTCCTGCGGTGGTTCTTCTATAGTGGACATATCGCGCAGTCCGGAAAAAGCCATATTTAGCGTTCGTGGGATAGGGGTAGCTGAAAGAGTCAGACAGTCCACCTGCCTGCTTATTTCCTTAAGGCGTTCCTTGTGCGAAACCCCGAATCTCTGTTCCTCGTCCACTACAAGCAGACCCAAATCTTTAAATACAACATCCTTTTGAAGCAGCCTGTGCGTTCCTATGACAAGATCTGCTTTGCCGCTTTTTATATCCGCAAGCGTTTCTTTTATTTGTGCAGGAGTGCGGTAGCGGTTTAAGAGATGTATGTTTACCGGAAAACCGTGAAATCTCTGCATGGCGGTTTGATAATGCTGCTGTGCGAGAACAGTTGTCGGAACCAGAAACGCCGCCTGCTTTCCATCCAGAACGCATTTCATTATAGCCCTAAGCGCAACTTCTGTCTTGCCGTATCCAACATCTCCACACAGAAGTCTGTCCATAGGCTGTTCTTTTTCCATATCTGCTTTTATCTCCGCAATGCACCTTAACTGATCATCGGTTTCCTGATATCCAAAATTCTGTTCAAATTCAATCTGCCATGGAGAATCCGGAGAAAAAGCATGGCCTTTCATTCTTTGCCTTTCGGCATAGAGCTTTATAAGCTCTTTTGCAAGTTCCTTTGTTGCAGCTTTTGCACGAGCTTTTGTTTTTGCCCATTCCGTACCTCCCATTTTTGAGAGTTTAACGGGCGCATCCCCTCCGCCTCCGATGTATTTTGAAACAAGGTCAAGCTGTGTGGCGGGAACATACAAGCTGTCCGTTCCCGCATAGCAGATTTTTATATAATCTTTTTCAATGCCATCAACAGGCATTTTGAATATGCCTGCAAATCTTCCTATTCCGTGGTATTCATGTACTACAAGATCTCCGACGGACAGGTCCGCATAGCTTTGTATGCCGTGCCTGTCTTTTGCCGCTTTCTTTTTTCTTACTTTTCTCAGTCCGCTTTGAACTATTTGATTGTCCGTAAGAACAGCAAGTTTTGCATCCGGATATTCGTATCCTTCCGTCAGAGAGCCTACTGAAATTACACAGCTTCCTTCCGGAGGCAGCTTTTTCAGTTCCGTATCGAGCGCTGTTTTAACTCCCTTTCCGACAAAATAGTCACACAGAATTTCTGCGCGCCTTCTGTCGGAGGCAAGGACTACAACGCTGAATTTATGTCCCGTATAGTGTTTTACATCCTCTATTGCCGTTTCTGCACTTCCGCCGTATGAAGGGAGCTGTTTTACAACAGCGTTTATTATACTCTTAGGTTCGACAGGATATCTGCCTGATATAAAGTTATCCGACATTATAAGCGCAAAATTTTTTAACCTTTCTCCCGCCATTTCCCAAGGGAGAAAGAAATGAGCAATTTTTCCGTATATAAGACCGCTCTCGATCAGAATGCTTAAATCTTCAGCATGCTGTTTAAAAAATAAGGAGGCTGTTTCAGTTGTCTTCCCCGGCTTGTCAATAAAAACAATCGCATCTGACTGAATATAATCTATAGCCGTCACAAACGAGGAATAAATAAGTTCGGAATATCTGTCAGCCGCCGCGATGTTTCCTGTTTCTGAAAACTTTTCCGCATCTTCTTTTAATGTTTCGGCAAGCTTTGAATTGCCTCTTTTTGAAACATACTTTATTATCTCATGAATTTTGTCAAGCAATATTCCACTATTCCCCAAAGAGGGCAGAGTTTCTCTTGAAGGCAGAATTTTGCATGAATCAAGCTGTTCTGTCCTTCTCTGGCTGTCGGGATCAAAAAATCCCATGGAGTCTATTTCATCACCCCAAAATTCGCAGCGAACCGGATATTCATAAGCCGGAGAGTAAAAGTCAAGTATTCCTCCTCGCCGCGAATACTGTCCCGGTCCCTCTACCTGAACGCCGCGGTTATATCCGCACATAATGAGGGATTTTTCAATCTGTTCAGGAGAATATGTTTTTCCTGTTTCGATTGTAAGCGCCGAACCAAGCATAGCCTCTGGCGGAACAGTCCTCTGCAACAGACCAGTAACGGTACATACTACAACAGGAGCCTGATTTTGTGCAAGGGCATAAAGTGTTCTTATCCGCTTTTGTTCACCCTCACGCGATACACCTTCCGCACCATAAAAATTCATATCCCGAGAAAACAAAGTTTCACAGGGTTCTTCTAAATATTGTTCCAAATCCCGTTTAAAATTTTCAGCCGTATTTTCATCTGAACAAATGATAAAAAGAGGTCTGCCGGTTTTTATACGCAGTCCCGCAGCAATATTTGCCCTGCTCGTTTTTCCCGGGCCAATAATAAGTGCAGGCAAAACTCCTCCTTCTATATAATCTGGAAGGAGGTTAAAATTTTTGTCATTAAAAACAGCCTGTGCTAAGGTAAGCATTTTACATCCTTTCTGACGGGTTGTTTGCTTTTTTATAATGCCGGACGATAAAGTCTGAAAGCATAATGTCATCTTGACATTTCCAGCCAAAATAATCCGCGCTTGGATACGGCGGAAATTTTTTC
>JAAYWX010000363.1 GCA_012516225.1 Clostridiales bacterium | reverse complement strand
GCTTTATTTCTCCGACTTCCGAAGGCAAAGTTATTATGGAGTTTTCCGGCAAGGAACTTGTTCGCGGTGAACCGGATGCATCAAGTTTTCCGTCCGGCGGTCTGCGTGCTACTTTCGAGGCAAGAGGCTATACGGCGTGGGATCCGACATCTTACGCTTTTATTAAAGATAAAACACTCTGCATTCCAACAGCCTTCTGTTCTTACGGTGGCGAGGCTCTGGACAAAAAAACCCCTCTTCTCCGTTCCATGCAGGCAATAAACAAGCAGGCTCTGCGCGTACTCAGACTTTTCGGCAACGAAGACGTAACCTCCGTTAAAACCACAATAGGTCCGGAGCAGGAATATTTCCTTATTGATCAAGAGCTTTATAGCAAACGCCGCGATCTTATTTATACGGGGCGCACGCTTTTCGGAGCAAAGCCTCCCAAAGGTCAGGAGCTGGAAGACCATTATTTTGGCTGCATAAAGCCTCGTATTAAGGAATTTATGGACGATTTGAATACGGAGCTTTGGAAACTCGGTATTCTCGCCAAAACCGAGCACAATGAAGTTGCTCCTGCCCAGCATGAACTTGCTCCTATTTTTACAACGGCAAACATTGCCGCCGATCACAACCAGCTTACCATGGAAATAATGCAGAAAGTGGCAAAGCGCCATGGTCTTGTATGCCTGCTCCATGAAAAGCCCTTTGCCGGCGTAAATGGCAGTGGAAAACACAACAACTGGTCAATTTCAACCAATACCGGTATAAATCTTCTCGAACCCGGCGAAACCCCGCATGAAAACGCCCAGTTTTTACTTTTCCTTTGTGCGGTTATAAAGGCGGGTGACGATTATCAGGAAATTCTGCGCCTTTCTGTCGCAACAGCCGGAAACGACCACCGTCTGGGTGCACACGAGGCGCCTCCCGCCGTAATCTCTGTATTCCTCGGTGATGAACTTACAGAAATTCTTAACGCAATCGAAAGTGGAAAAGCCTACGGCGGCCGGCAGAAAGAACATATAAAAATCGGCGTTGATGTCCTTCCCCGATTCCCGAAAGACACAACAGACAGGAACAGGACCTCCCCCTTTGCTTTCACCGGAAATAAATTTGAATTCCGCATGCCCGGCTCTTCCCTGTCCATTTCAGGACCGAACATAGTTTTAAACACCGCCGTTGCGGAAGAACTCAGGCAGTTTGCCGATGAGCTTGAAGGCGCGGAAGATTTCACTTCCGCACTGAACAGCCTTATCAAAAGAACCATAAGTGAGCATAAACGAATCATATTTAACGGGAACGGATATGACGATTCGTGGATAGAAGAGGCCTTGAGGAGAGGTTTGCCCAACCTTAAAACCACTCCGGAATGCCTGCCTTATTTCCTTTCCGAAAAAAGCATTAAACTCTTTACCTCTCATAAGGTGTTTTCGGAAACTGAAATCAGGTCACGCTATGAAATAGTCCTCGAAAATTACTGCAAAATCATTAACATTGAGGCGCTTACAATGCTGGATATGGCAAAGAAGGACATTATGCCCGCTGTTTCCGCATATTCAAAAGAACTCGCCGAAACAGCAGCTTCCAAAAAAGCGCTTGTCCCTGGAATCGACTGCACATATGAAACGGAAACATTAAAGAACTTATCCAGAGCTTCCGGAACCATGTTCGCAAAAATCTCCGAACTTGAGAAAGCAGTTATCGAAGCGCGCGAAATTTCCGATGTCACCGAGCTTTCTATGTTCTATAAAGATAAGGTAATTCCGGTTATGAACGAACTCCGCATTTCTGCGGACGAACTTGAAACCATAACAGCCAAGTCCTATTGGCCCTTCCCCTCATATGGAGATCTTCTGTTCAGTGTAAGGTAAGCTAAAAGAGACTTTGGGCGCAGGGAACCTCATTGCTTCGCAAAAGGAGCGCAAAGTCCTCACGCCTAAAAACGAGGGGCGGAAACAACTCCGCCCCATAAATTTCTATTTTGGAGGAAAACATATGTGCTCAATAATCGGCGCTGAAGGCTTTGACATTCCTCAGGAAGAATTTATAGACGGTTTCTTTAAGACAAAATCCCGCGGCCCGGATATGTCCCGAATAATAGATACACCCGCGGGCAGGCTTGGATTCCACAGGCTCGCAATTATGGACGTACACGAAAGCGGAATGCAGCCTTTCTGCCTAAACGGCAGCTATCTGGTCTGCAACGGTGAAATTTACGGATTCCGCAGCCTTAAAGAAAGTCTGTCTTCAGAATACAGCTTCAAAAGCGACTCGGACTGTGAGATTCTTCTTCCTCTGTACGAGAAGTACGGCTTCGGAATGTTTAATATGCTTGACGCCGAATTTGCACTGATTATTTACGACCGCTTCAGCAACTCATTTGTAGCTGCGCGCGATCCTATAGGAATAAGACCTCTGTATTACGGAAAAAGCAAGTACGGCGGCGGGATGATTTTTGCCTCGGAAGCTAAAAATCTTGTCGGATTAACAGACAGGATAATGCCGTTTCCTCCCGGACATTATTATGCAGACGGCAAATTTGTATGCTACTGCGATATTGCAGGCAGACGAGAACCTGCAGCCGACGATATAGATACGGTCTGCCGGAATATACGCGAAAAGCTGACCGCCGGCATTGAAAAACGCCTTGATTCGGATGTTCCCGTCGGTTTTCTTTTAAGCGGCGGGCTTGACAGTTCAATTGTTTGCTCCGTTTCCTCAAAGCTTCTTTCAAAGCCCATAAAAACCTTTGCCATAGGCATGGAAGGCGATGCAATCGACCTTAAATATGCCAAACAGGTGGCCGACTTCATCGGAAGCGACCATACAGAAGTGATAATAAGCAGTGACGATGTCATTTCTTCTATAGAGGAGGTCGTTTATCTGCTCGGTACATACGATATAACCACAATACGCGCCAGTATAGGAATGTACCTTGTCTGCAAAGCCATACATGAAACAACTGATATCCGTGTACTGCTGACTGGAGAACTTTCAGATGAACTGTTCGGATATAAATATACGGATTTTGCGCCGGATGCGGAATCTTTCCAGTGCGAGGCTGAAAAACGCCTGCGCGAGCTTCATATGTACGATGTTCTCCGTGCGGATCGGTGCATATCAGTAAATTCTCTTGAGGCGCGCGTTCCTTTCGGCGATCTTGATTTTGTGAAATATGTCATGAGTATTCCCGCGGAAATGAAAATGAATAAGTATGGTATCGGAAAATACCTTCTGCGCCGCGCTTTTGACGGAGGATATTTGCCAGATTCCATACTGTGGCGTGAAAAAGCGGCTTTTTCCGATGCTGTCGGCCATTCCCTCGTGGACGATATAAAGGAGTACGCCGGCAGCCTGTATACCGATG
>JAAYWX010000362.1 GCA_012516225.1 Clostridiales bacterium | reverse complement strand
GAGAGGGAACAGGGGCGGTTAGCGTTGGAACATCCGTACCACTTGCCGGAGAGGTCGTTCCGCTTGCACTGGGAGATGCTTCAGCCGACGGGGACGGGCTTGGAGTGACGGACAATTCGCCGAAAATATTTGTAGGACCGGAGAAGGTCGGTTTCTTAAACTCTTTGCGCGGAAGCCCTTCGTGCAAAGGATACATTACTTTTTTCCATATCTGTGCCGCAGGGTTGCCAGAAACACGCATATAAGCTGGAGTATCATATCCAGTCCAGACCGCAGCAACATAGTAAGGTGTAAAGCCGACAAACCAACGGTCACAATAGTTGGAGCTGGAGCCTGTTTTACCGGCATGAGGCATATTGCCCAAATATGATTCCGAACCAGTTCCGTATGTTGCGGCTATATTGAGCATATAAGATATGGTCCATGCAGTGTTGGCCTTAAAAGCCACAATGGTCTTTGCTGAATTATCCAGAACCATTTTGCCTTCCGAGTCTGTAATGTGTGTGTATGTTCGAGCATATGTGAATACGCCATCGTTTACAAAAGCATCGTAAGCCTGCGCCATTTCGCGAACAGTAATTCCGTTTGTAAGCTGTCCCAGAGCAAGCGGGGCATAGTCACAGTCCGAATCCACAAGACTGGTAACGCCGAGACGATCTTTTAGATAATCGTACGATACGGCGGGAGTAAGTTTATCCAATATCTGAGCGGAAACTGTATTGAGAGAATTGGTTAGCGCCTGCTGTATAGTAACAACACCCATGTTTCCGCCGCCGGCGTTACGAGGATACCATGTAGTGCCTTTAAGCCTTATATTGGGATTGTCATCCACAAGAGTGGTTGGAGAAATAAGTCCCTGATCTATTGCTGGACCATATGTGGCGATGGGTTTTATCGCTGATCCGGGCGGACGGTGCGCATCAACCGCTCTGTTGAAGATAAGATTGCCGGTTTTCTCGCCTACTCCACCTGATAGAGCTTTTATTTCACCCGTATATGGATCCATCAGCACTATTGCCGACTGTATCGATTCCCCAGAAGGAGATTTTATGGAAGGAAAGTTGGAGGGGTCTTTGTATACACTGTCAACAATATTCTGCGCCTTCATATCTATGCAGGAATATATCTGTAAACCGCCGTTGTAAATCAGCTTTTCCGCAGTTTCTTCATTTATGCCCTTTTCTTCCATCATGTCTTTTTTTACATCGGTTATAACGGTATCTACATAATAGCTGTTAATAGGTTCGGAATATTCTTCATCTTCGCCGCGTTTGAATACAAGCTCTTCCGCAACTGCATCCTGATACTGCTGATAGGTTATATAGCCTTGATTGTACATTTCTTTTAAAATAAGTTCCTGACGTTCCTTATTGTTTTTGCGGCTGATGTATGGATCATACTTCGAGGGATTGTTGGTAATTCCTATTATAGAGGCACACTCGGCAAGATCAAGATCCCATACGTTTTTATCAAAGTAAGTTTTTGCCGCAGTTCCGACCCCATTGCAGCTTTCACCAAGATATATTACGTTCAAATACCATTCCATGATCTCTTCTTTCGTGTACATACGCTCAAATTTCAGGGCACGAAATATTTCCAGAATCTTTCTTTGAACGGTAATATCATCCTCTTTCGTTAGGTTTTTTATGAGCTGCTGGGTTATGGTTGAACCGCCAAAATCATTTTTCATGCTTAAAAACATATTTCCAAATGCCGCAACTGTCCTGTACCAGTCAACGCCTTTATGATCATAAAAGCGTTTATCTTCGATTGCGACTGCAGCTTTTTCCATATAAGGAGGAATGTTTTCGTAATCTACCCAGACGCGGTTTTCTTTGCCATGCAAAGTTGCAAGAGGCATGTTATTCCCGTTTTCATCCTTGTACCATACAGTGGTTGCAAGGTTTAATGTCATTTCATCAAGAGAAATGTCAAGATCCTGAGAGAGATTAGTTTTAACATAGTATGCAAATATGCAGGTGAACAGAAGCCCTGTAGTGATGAATATCAGAAAGAGCGTTACCAGCACTTTAAATATAACGCGCAGAACACCGGAAACTGTTCCTGCGGTTTTATCCGCAACTTTGGCAGCTTTTCTTGCATTGTTTTTGTCCATATGGGTTGAACCTCCGTTTGGTTTTATATAGCTGTCGGTAAGGCTAATACATTACCTCAGAAAATTTTTAAATATATAAGGTAATACACAGCGTTAAAACTGAGCATTTAATTTCATATAACGGCCACTTGCGGTCATTATATCACATCATGTCAAATTACAGTAGTATATTTATACTATATTTTTTATTTTTATTTTGGTTAATATTTACTTTTAAGGGCGATAATATTAAAAATTTTATTTATTAGGGGGTTTTGAATTGAAATCGAAAATTAAAATCGCTTTTGTAGGAGTACTGTCTTTATGTGCTATTTTCAGTGCAATTTTCGCCCTGACAGATTTGAATAAGGCTGAATCTGAAAACAAAGCTGTCGAATGTATGGCCGAAAGCGGTGATAATAACTATGTACTCAGAGACTATGAAGGATATGTTGCCATATTTATTGAAAACAATCCTTCATGCCCTATGACGGTAACAGACATACAAGTTTCAACACTTCGAGAACTTGACAGACAACTGCTACAGACAGGTATGAAAATTGCTTCGAAAGAAAGGCTTATGATGACGCTTGAAGACCTCGGTTCATAGTTGGAACGAGATTGTGATTGATTTTTTCCGGCGCTTAGAGTAGAATTATGCCCATATAGCCGGGCTGTTTTTACGGAGCTGTCCGGGAAATTACAGGAGGCGCGCTATGAGCGAGGAATTTGGAAATGACATCGTCACGATAACCGACGATGAAGGCAACGAATATGTCCTGGAACATCTGCATACATTGGAACATAAAGGCTGCTTTTATATGGCTTTTCTTCCTACTGACATCGATGAGGAAGATGAAGATTACGGACTTATTATTCTGAAGGTTATAGAAGAAGACGGCGAGGAAATTTTAGGTTCCGTCGATGACCAGAAAGAACTTGAAGAAGTTTACGAACTTTTCGCCGCAGTTTTATTTGACGAGGAAGAAGAATAGTTTGTTCCCGAAACAGGCAGTATTTTCATTTATTTTTCCTTTGATTTTTATGAGCTTTGGTTGTATAATTCATTACAGACGGAAGCATATTTATTATTGTCCGTCAAATGATTAAGCACAGCGGTTTTACGGAACCTGCTGTGTGCGTGAGGGGCTTTTTAAAACCCACATCTTTAATAAGGGATGCTGAACTTCTGCTGCGAATTGCAGGCCTCCCGCAGCGGCGTTTTTGACCGTTCGCGGACGTTGGAAGCAGAGAAACAGCAGAGAGGCAACCCACCTGCAACAACGTGCAGGTTCTTACAAAGCTCCCACGGCAATAGCGGGCTCGACCGGCGCCTATCGTGCGCCGGTCTTTTTTGTACTAATTTCCTCCCGTTCTTATTTTTTATAGGTCCAGATTTATACGGACCGGTTTTATTACCGCAGCCTGCCGATTGTACGCGGCATGGATGAGGATTTTTTTCTTTTCGAGTTAATATTACAAATTACTCTCTTTTGCGACTGATTATGACATTTTT
>JAAYWX010000361.1 GCA_012516225.1 Clostridiales bacterium | reverse complement strand
GGTTCTATAACCATGCTTCCACCGTCAAACACTAATTCATCTTGACCACCAACCATATTACAATACACGACCCAGGAAGATAGCTCAAGTGCCCTTGCCTTTAGGATATTATGAATTGATTATAAGATGACTGGAGAATTGCTATGCCTATCAGAATCCCCGACTCTCTTCCCGCCAGAAGCGTACTCGAAAATGAAAATATATTTGTTATAACTGAATTTCGTGCCATACATCAAGATATTCGTCCTTTGAAGCTATTGATACTTAACCTAATGCCGACAAAAATCGTTACCGAAACGCAGCTTTTGCGAAAACTTTCAAACACGCCGCTGCAAGTTGAAATTGAATTGTTGCGCACTATAAGTCACGATCCCAAAAATGTCGATTCCGATCATCTTGAATCCTTCTATGTAAGCCACAGCGACATTAAAGACAGATATTACGATGGCATGATTATAACCGGAGCACCGGTTGAAAACCTCGATTTTAAAGACGTCGACTATTGGTCGGAACTTTGCGAAATTATGGAATGGTCAAAGAGCCATGTCCATAGCACTTTCCATATATGCTGGGGTGCTCAGGCCGGTCTTTATTATCATTACGGCATTCAGAAACACACCTTGCCCAAAAAGCTTTCGGGTATTTACAGCCATAAAATATTAAAACCAAATTCCCCGTTTTTCCGTGGTTTCGATGATTACTTCAACGCCCCTCACTCTCGCTATACGGAGGTTCTTGCTGAGGATATCGAAAAAGTTCCCGAACTTGAGATACTTGCCGTATCAGACGAGGCAGGCGTGTTTGCGGTTAAAAACCAAAAAAGCCGGCAGTTTTTTGTTTTCGGCCATCCGGAATACGACCGGGAAACGCTTGCTCTTGAATATAAGCGGGATGTAGCCAAAGGGTTGGACATTCAAGTTCCTGCGCACTATTTCCCAAATGATGACCCATCCAAAGAACCGGTCATGACTTGGCGTGCTCATGCACAGCTAATGTACACCAACTGGCTCAACTATTACGTCTATCAAACGACCCCCTATGTCATTACTACTATCAATCCTGATATGGAAGGCGAGGAGCGATCCTGACTGCCATCCCGTCAAACGAGGATGTGTTGTAATAACCAAGTACGAAAACCGGCGGGATCTGGTGTCAGAGTACAAAGCGAGCGGAAAGCCGGCAAAAGCTAACGGACTGAACGTATATCTGTACCTGCTGTATATTCTTACGGAAATGCCTAAAGCTAAGGAACTAAATAAGTCCGTTATAGAGCGCTGTATGCTGTGGTCACCGTCATTGCCGGAATGGTGTCACTTGAAATAATCTCAACAAGTACCGGGACTGAGGTAAAAATCTTGGTCCCGGGACTTGTTTTTCACCCTTCCATTGTTTTGCGGTTACAATTATATTAGGGCTTTCAAGACCTATGAAGGCATAAAGAAAGAACCGCAAACCCATTGAAAACATTGGATTTTCGGTTCTTTTTAGATGGCAGCGGGAGAAGGATTCGAACATTCTCAAAAATCGCCAAACCCATTGAAAATAGGTGGTTAAGTTGGAACGTTAGTAATTTCATTAGCATTATTGTCCTTTTTAAGCTGTTCAAAATACTTGTTTATGACTTCATCAGACTTCTTGCGCTGTTCGCTAACCGTATGCTGATATATGTTTTTCATGGTCTGGTTACTACTCCAGCCGCCGCGCTCCATAGCGTACTTGTCGGGTATATTGAGGGCTAACATCACACTTGCGTTTGTATGTCTTAGTCCGTGTAGCGTAATATCGGGTAGGTCATTAAGAGCACAAATGCGCTTTAGGCGTTCAAGCAAATAATTCTGTTTGTGATTATCATAGATATATCCGTCACCCTCTCCGACTTTATCAAGAATGAATTTTGGACAAGGAAGAATACGTGTTGATTTGAATGTTTTCGTATTTTTCTCCACAAGGACATTGTTTTCATTTGGAACGCGTGCACGATCAATTGTAACTGTTCCATTTGCCTTATCGAAAGAACTGTATTTTAAACCCAGTATTTCAGAACGGCGCAAACCCAAACAGGTAGCTAATAATACAGCAAGCTCGGCATCGTCGCCCTCGATTACCTTAAAGAGTTTTTTCAATTCATCTTTGGTATATACATTGACTATGCGCGGCTCTTTTGCCGGAAGAGCTATGCTTGATAAATCAAATTTTACATAATCGGAAATCGCCGCTTTGACAAGTCCCCATGCGTTCTTTAGTGTTTTTGATTTTATCGTTTTTGCTTCTGCATTAATAGCATTTTGGACCTCGTTCTTTGTGAGTGATGAAGCATTCATATCCATTAGCTTTGGAAAACGATATTTCCGTATATGCTTGTATGAGCGGAGAGTGGTGGGGGAGATAATATTATTTCGTGCTTCAATATATTCATCTATGGCACTGCCGACTGTTTTATTTACTGGCTTTTCCTTTGATTCAATAATTCCTAATTTTATAGCTCTCGCCTTTGCTTTGCATAGTTCCTCTGATTCCTCCGTTATAGATATACTTTTGCCGTCAACACGGAGCTGAATAAAATACTTTCCAGACGGTAATTTTCGCGGGGTAGGGACAGATATTTCGCCCTGCTGCTTATCGGTAACCTGCTTTTTACCACACCAATTACAAAAAGTAGAACCTTCAGCTATTTCTCGTTTGCATTGTTTACATTTCATAGCACGCCACCTATAATGTACCGCCCTCAAGTATGGGGGCGGTTGTTTAATGTTTAAGTCTATTCGGTTTCTTCTTGTGCATCTAATATGTTGGCAATTTCTTCATCACTTAAGCCTTGAGCAGATAAGTATTTCATTCTTTCGCTTACAACATTAAGCGTATGTTTTTGTGTGTTTTCTAAAGATTCTTTTGCCGAAGATAAGTATTTAATCTCTTGTTTGTCTATATATTTTTGCAGGTCCTCTGCAACGCTTATCGAGTTCGATACGTAGAATTGTGCAGCTTCTACATAGTCGCTTGACTCTTTGTCGCCAAGACCCATTAGCTCACCGAATATAGAGGTCTGAGCATCTTTTGCTTCTTTAGCCAAATCATATAACTCCAACAAGGTTCCCTGTCCGTCTGAGTATAAACCAATCCCCTCTTGCAAAAGAGATGTGACTTTTTCGGAGCGTAAAACAATATCATAGATTTTTGCATCCAGTTCAATCGCCGCTGCTTTCTGTTCTTCGGGCGAAATACTCGGTGACGGCGATGGTGTTGCTTCTATCGATGGGATCGGCGACTCAAGAGTTGAATCTTTTCCGTCTTTGCCAAGATTGCCTATTATGCCGATCACAAGCACGGCGGCAATTGCCCAAACCCACCACTTTTTATAAATGGGCTTTTTGGTTTTTGTGACAACAGGCGGTTGGTTATATTGGTTTACCGCCGCCCTTTGAGTTGCGCCACATTCGGGACAAAATTCTGAATTGTCGGGTATTTGCTTTCCGCAGTTATTGCAAAACATACTAACATCCTCTCACATATTACTGTATTTAGCGGCTTATTTACATAAGAGCCATTATATGACATTATTTCAAAATGTGCAAGATGTTGCACTAATATTATTTTGTGGGGTGCTATTATGGAGAGTTTAGACAAAGAAATCATGGCAACATTCGCAGAATTGACCGATAGCGAGAAACTTATTGCCCTCTCGACGCTATCACAGCTTTTATCTGAGCAAGAAATATCTTCTTTTCCTGTTCCGTCATGCGCGGCAACATCTGAATAAGCTGAACATCTAACGGCGAAAGCTCGGTACTCGTTTGGGTATCGGGCTTTTCTTTTGGCGTTTTTTCGTCGCTCAAACCGCAAAGCCAGTCAAGCGACACGCCGTAATATTCAGCGATTTTAGGAGCGTATTGTCTATAAGACTTGTTTTTTCCGCTTTTCCAATCCGAGATGTTGTTTCCACTAATATTTAAAAACTCCGCGAGAGGTTTAATGGCACCGCGTTTGTCGCCGATAAGCGAAAGCACTCTTTCAAGCATAATATCCATTACAAACCTCCGAATTTTGGTGATATCATATAAAAATACAAAATTGCGAGAAAGCTATTGCAAAATATAAAATTGCGTGATAATATGTCGAT
>JAAYWX010000360.1 GCA_012516225.1 Clostridiales bacterium | reverse complement strand
TTATATAATGTTGGAACGCAAACGGCGGAAAATTTTTATAATACGGAGAAAATGCTATGAGAATGATTCCGAAAAGTTTTATAAGAGATTATTTTCTTACGGCGCTGGTATTTGTTTTGCTCGGCGTACTTTTTCTTGCTTGCCCTGAAACATCCGGAAAGATCATCTGCTATATTTTCGGCGGTTTTCTCTGCCTGCTGGGACTGGCTCGGACGATAGAATATTTTATGGCTCCCGTAACTCTCAGCGGCTATAGTCTGGGTCTTGTCGCCGGCCTTATCTTTGCCGGATGCGGAATTTTTGTTTTGGTGCGTCCGGAAACTATCATAAAAGTATTGCCGACTGTTTTGGGAATAGCCATTCTTTTAGACAGCCTTATAAAGCTGCAGAATGCGGCGGATATGATTAAGATCCGCGACAAAAGCTGGCAGTATACGCTTGTTATGGCTCTTGTTACAGCCGTTTTAGGCGTTCTTATGATTGTAAACCCCTTTAAAGCCATGGAAACTCTCCTGCAGTTTTTGGGAATTGCGCTTATAGCGAACGGTGTTATAGACGCTGCGGCACTGCTTATTTTTTACAGCAGAATTAAGAAGAGCTTAAATATCAAAGAAACAAATACTTCCGAAATATAAAATAGATATAGATGATATTAAAAGATATACATAAAAATACAAAGGTGAATAAAGTGGAACATATTTTTATTATCAACCCGGCAGCCGGTGCATCAGATTCGACAAAAGCAATTGAAAACGCTATAGAAAAATCCAAAAGTGCTTCTGTCTGCAAGGTTTACCGCACGAAAGGCCCCGGTGACGCCACAGCCTTTGTTGCGGAAAAATGCGCAGCGACTTCTTCCCCTCTCAGATTTTATTCGTGCGGAGGCGATGGGACTTTAAACGAAGTTGTAAACGGCGCGGTTAATTTTCCGCATGCAAGCGTGGGGTGCTATCCGTGCGGCAGCGGCAATGATTTTGTTAAGTATTCCGGTGGTGCGGAAGGGTTTCTGGATATTGACTCTCAGATAAACGGAACAGAATGTCCCATAGATTTGATTCGCGCGGGAAACAAGTACTGTATAAACGTGTGCGATTTCGGATTTGATACGGCCGTTATAAAAACTATGGAAAAAATTAAGACACATAAAATATCAAGCGGAAAGCGGGCATATTTGGCGGGTGTTGCAAAAGCACTTTTCAATTCCATGAAGACACAGTGCAGGGGAACTGTCGACGGTGAAGTAATATGCAGCGGCTATGCCCTGCTTTGTACAATTGCAAACGGGAATTATGTGGGAAGTTCCTTCCGCTGTGCACCGCGCTCAAAAAATGATGACGGAATTCTTGAGGTTTGCTTGGTAAAACCCGTTTCAAGATTAAAATTCATAATGCTTGCCCGTTCATATGCACGCGGAGAACATATCGGAAACTCAAAATTTGATGACTGCATGATTTATCGCCGAGGAAAACATATAACAATTGAGGGCGGCTCTGATTTTTCTTATATTCTTGACGGTGAAGTTGTAAACGAAAAACGTGTTGCTATAGAAGTAGTTGAAAAGGCAATAAACTTTATTGTTCCTCGAGGCATACCTTTCCTGACGGAAAAAGGTCCGCAATTTATGCATGCATAAGCATAGGAGGAAATTATAATGGCCTTTCAGGCTGTATATCAATATTTTTGGATGTTTTTTATCTATGCTTTTCTTGGCTGGTGCGCCGAAGTGATATATCATGCCGTTTCAGACGGAAAATTCCTAAACCGCGGATTTCTTATAGGGCCTGTTTGTCCAGCTTATGGATTGGGCGTGCTGTCTGTAATCCTTTGTTTTGGACATTTAAAAGAAAATCTGCCGCTTCTCTTTTTAGGTTCGGCAGTTGTAACGTCTATCCTTGAATTTGCCGCAGGCTTCATACTTGAATGCTTTTTTCGCGACAAATGGTGGGATTATTCAAAAGAGCCCTTCAATATCTGTGGCTATGTCTGCCTGCGCTCATCTATGTTATGGGGACTTGCCTGCGTCTTTATCCTCAATGAAATACATCCTTTTATCGAGCACTTAATTGCTGAAGTTCCTCAGGAGCTTGGCATACCTATACTCGTCATTTCTTCTGTGCTGATGCTTGCAGACGCTTCGGTTTCTGTTTCTGAGACATTAAAACTCAGGAAAAAATTTGATTTCCTTTCGGACAAGGAAAATCGATCGGCAGATATAGGGGTCTTTCAGGCAAGGATACTTAATGCTTATCCTCGATTAAAAAGCGGCAGATATAAGGATATCGTATATAGAATTAAAGTACACATGGACAAGGGAAGCATAAAGAAGGATTTACTTCCTTTATCGCCGGACAGTCCCCAAAGCATACGTGAAAATCTGCCTATTGCTTTTTATCGCAGTACGTTTGAAACCGTTGTCGATGTACTTGAGGCAAGGGACAAGTACACGGCCGGACATTCAAGGCGAGTAGCCTATTTGACTTACAGATTTTGCAAAGTCTTAAAAATTCCGCCTCTCGAAACTGAAAAACTTGAAATGGCCGCTTCAGTTCACGATTTGGGGAAAGTGGGCATTTCTGATGCTGTCTTGAACAAGTGCGGAAAACTTACGGAGGAAGAATGGGCGGAGATAAGGCGCCACCCCGATATAGGTGCCGATATTATTATGAAGTGCGAAAAGTTGGAAAGCGTGGCGGAAATTATCCGTCACCATCATGAGCACTGGGACGGGAGCGGTTATCCCGGCGGGCTTATAGGAGATGAGATACCTAAAGGTTCGCAGATAATTGCAATTTGCGATGCTGTCGACTCAATGATGATTGCCAGAGTATACCGACCTGCATTTTCCCGTGAAAATTGCATAGAAGAAATAAAAAACTGCAAAGGAACAATGTTTTGCCCGGAGCTTGCAGATAAATTCGTAAGCGGCTGGGACTATATAGTGTCCGATTTATATTCCGGCAGTTTGCCATGAAACAATAAACGGACGAAAGTAAAAAAGCTATACTCCCTCTCGAAGCGGGCGCTTTAGCCCTTTCCGAGGGGGAGTATATAAAAATCTTTATATCGCTGCTCAACGGGACTGTTTTGAATTTTTCATCAGGTTAAGGCAATTTACTATGAATGCAGCGGAAGCGCAGTTGTCTATAATCAAGGTAAACCAGAGCGGAGCTATTCCGAATGCCGCCATAAGCATTAGGACGGCTTTTACAAAAAAGCAGCCGAGTGCGCCTATAGAGATGTAGCTTTTAGTGATATGTGCCGCGTGGATAACAGAAGCAACCGAAACAGGTGAATTGTTCATAATAACGACATCCGCGTCTGGGAAACCCGAGCCGCAGGCAAGCCCGTTTATTTTAATTCCGATGTCCGCTTCTTCAAGCCCCTCACCTGAGGTTTCGGCATTTACAACATACGCCAGCGTGCCGCGCAAGGCGAGCCTTTCTTTAAGGTTTCGTATTCTAAGTGCCTTTTCTTCGGGTGTACATTCGGCATAGTATTCTTCAATAGCAAGTTCTGTAGCGACAAGCCTATCTCTTTCCCGGCTGTCGCCTGAAACCATTGCTATTCGATCAACGCCGAAGGACGGAAGGCGATGGATAGCATCGGACGCATCGCGCGTTACCGTTTCACTGAGAGTGATTCGTCCAGCGTAGATCCCGTTGACTGCCATATGGACAACGCTTCCGTCGTAAAATCCATCGGGAATAGCAATCTCTCTTTCGGACAAAAATTCACTGTTTCCAAGTATTATTTGAATGTCGTCCACGCTTACCGAAACGCCTTTCCCCTTATATTCAACGAAATCAGTTACCAGCGGTTTTGTAATTTCTCCGCCGTAAGCGGCCAATATTGCTTTTGCCACATTGCTGCTGCTGTTTGCCTCCGCGTGTGCGGCAACTTTTAAAAAAGTAGCCGGATCCATCTTGTCGGATTTAATGTCGGTAACGGAGTAATTCTTTTCTGTCAGCGTTCCCGCTTTGTTGAACACAACGGTTTTTATTGAAGCAGCTTTCTCCAGAATCTGGGCATCCTTTACGGCAGCACCATGAGTTCTTGCCTCTACCATACCGGCAAAAAATGAGATTGGGAAAGCAAGCAGTATTCCGGCCGGTGAAGTGACAGCAATTATTGCGGCTACTCTGCGAAATGCTTCTTCCATGCTGAATTTGAACACAAGGGGCAGTATCAGGAGCAGAACAGCGCTGAATGTAAGTAAAAGCGGGACAGTCAGCTTTGAGGCCGAATACCAGGCTTTTTCGGTATCTGTCATTGCACCAAAACCTGATATAAGTGTATCAGAAATCCGCTTATATAAAGAATTTTCGGGAGCGTTTTTTACCTTGGCGTTTAATTCCCCGTCCACACATAGACAGCCTGCCGGCAAAAAGTCGCCTTTGGAAATACTTTTCAAGCTGTTGTCTCCGGTGATAAACGAAAAGTCCGCATAACCCGTGCCGTCTTCAACTTCACAATCTGCCGGAACAGTCATTTTTGCAACTATAGTAATCATATCTCCTGCAGAAAAGCCGGAATCAGAAACGTCCATTTCTGCTTCCATCACTCCGCAGAGAGCCTTTCTTGTACGGTACAGAACATAGTCGCGCATAAGACAGGCACTATGAAAAATGATAGGGGCAAGAACCGCCTCAGTTTCCCTTCCTATACAGAACGATATGACTGCGGCCGAAACAATCAAAGTATTTTCACGCAGATATTCTTTTTGTAAAAGATCCCGCACAGCTGAGATGATAATGTCATAACCGGCAATTAATGCGGCAACCAGCCTTATGCCAGACTCCGTCGTATATGGAAACTCCCAAATAAAGCTTGCAGCCAGCAATAATGCCGATAAGACAAGCTTTACTATTATAAAAACCCCGGGCTTTGGGCAGTTTTCGCCCAAAGCCGGGTAAATGCGCTTTTCAGTCTGCAATATATCTTTATCTTTTAATTTCCCCTGAATATTCTTAATTATCTCTTCATTTGAGATGTTCGGCCGATTGCTTTTCTTTTTTATCCATAACGGCATTTTGTCGCTAAGTTTCATTGCCATCCTCCCGAACCTTTTATTGTTCTGTTTGCCCGGGCCATAATCGGCTGCTTAGGCTTTTCCGTCGCTTCCAAGAACATTTACTATTTTGCTTTTCACAAGTTCACGTATATTATCCCTTGCGGGAGAAAGATATTTTCTTGGGTCAAACGCATCTGGGTATTTAGCCATTGTTTCGCGTATTCCGGCCGTCATTGCAAGGCGAAGGTCGGAATCAATATTAATTTTGCAAACAGCCATTCTTGCTGCCTCTCTCAGCATTTCTTCCGGAATTCCTATAGCGTCTTTAAGATTGCCGCCGTTGGCGTTTATTATATCTACATATTTAGGGATAACAGATGAGGCACCGTGCAGAACTATCGGAAATCCCGGAAGCCTTTTTTCAACCTCTGCAAGAATATCAAAACGGAGCTGAGGTTTTGTGCCGGGCTTGAACTTGAATGCGCCATGGCTTGTTCCTATTGCAATTGCAAGGGAGTCGCAGCCTGTGCGCGATACGAATTCTTCCACTTCATCGGGATGCGTGTAGGAGCTGTCCTCTTCACTAACGTTTATGGCATCCTCAATTCCGGCAAGCCTGCCGAGTTCTGCTTCTACAACAACTCCCCTGTCATGTGCATAATCGACTACTTTTTTAGTCAGGGCTATATTTTCTTCAAAGCTCAGGTGTGAACCGTCTATCATAACGGACGAAAAGCCGCCGTCTATGCAAGACTTGCATATTTCAAAGCTGTCGCCGTGGTCAAGGTGGACACAAATGGGAAGACCCGTATCCTCCACAGCCGCTTCAATCAGCTTCATAAGATATATGTGTGTTGCATATTTCCGAGCGCCAGCAGATACCTGCAGAATAACCGGAGAACGAACCTCTGCCGCTGCCTCGGTTATGCCCTGTATTATTTCCATATTGTTGACATTGAAAGCGCCTATCGCATAATGTCCTTCATACGCTTTCCTGAACATTTCGGTTGATGTTACAATCGGCATAAAACTCAGCTCCTTAAGTTAATAAAATTTTAAAATTAAAAACTACCATACGGATGTATTTTACTCCAAAAATGTGTTATCATCAACATATAAGGGAATTTTTTTCATCATAATTATTTTTATGAGGATATGGAGGTTAATTATGGAAAAAACTCTCAGAGGTGCCTGTATAATCGGGCAGTCAGGCGGGCCTACCGCGGTAATAAACGCAAGCGCTTATGGAGTCATCAGAACGGCTCTTGACGCGGAATGCATCACAAAAGTTTACGGTGCCGCCCACGGAATAAAAGGTGTTCTGAATGACAGGCTTTATATAATGGATGAAGAGGACCCCTATGAGCTTGAACTTTTAAAAAACACCCCATCCTCCGAACTTGGTTCGGTCAGATATAAAATCGCAGACCCGGATAAGGATGACAAAGACTTCAAGCGTATTCTGGAAATCTTCAAAAAATACGACGTCCGTTATTTCTTCTATAACGGCGGAAACGATTCTATGGACACCTGTGAAAAGATAAGCCGATATCTTGACAGAATCGGATATGAATGCCGCGTAATAGGTGTTCCCAAAACCATAGATAATGACCTTTACGGTACCGACCATTGCCCGGGATTCGGCAGTGCCGCAAAATATATTGCCACATCTTGTATGGAGGTTTCCAAAGACGCCCGTGTTTATGATACTGGAATGATTACTGTCATAGAAATTATGGGAAGGCACGCCGGATGGCTTGCCGGAAGCGCTGCGCTGGCAAGCTTCTGCGGTTCCGGGCCGGACCTTATTTATCTGCCTGAAGTTGATTTTGACTATGAAAAATTCTGCTCGGAAGTTGCAGACCTGTATAAAAAGCAAGGGAATGTCCTTATTGCCGTATCGGAAGGAATACATGATGCAAACGGGAAATTCATCTCCGAATACGGTTCTTCTCTGGCAAAGGAAAAAGACGCTTTTGGGCACTCTCAGCTCGGCGGGCTGGCGGTTCAGCTTGCGGATGAACTTAAACGCAGAACAGGAGCCAAAGTACGCGGAATTGAACTGAGCCTGCTTCAGCGCTGTGGGGCGCACCTTGCTTCAAAGACCGATTTGGACGAAGCTGTGCTCGCCGGAAAAGCTGCGGTTGAAGCGGCTGTCGCCGGGGAAACAGGAAAAATGGTAGCTTTCGAACGCAAAACCGTAAACGGAAATTATAGCTGTGAAACGAAATTGCTTCCGCTTAAAAGCGTAGCCAATCTTGAAAAGAAAGTACCGCTCGAATGGATAGCCAAAAGCGGAAATAATGTAACTCAAGAATTTATAGATTATGCGCTTCCATTGATTCAGGGGCAGCCTGAGAGAGTCTATGAAAACTCTCTCCCCCGCTATGCACGGCTGAAAAAAGTCCTCGCAAAATAGAGAATATCTAACGAAAGAAAGAAACAAGAGCTTTTAGCGCAGCCCTGTTTTCCTAAACCCTCAATGCTAAGCAGATTTAGGAAGACAGGAGCGCAAAAGCTCTTTTTATTTTTGACCGTTAAGTATCAAGCACCTTTTTCGCTGTTTCAATGTCTGCGGCAATCTGGGCGCTAAGCTCGGCAGAACTGCCGAACTTTTTTTCCGGACGCAAATATTTGTAAAATTCCAGCCTTACATATTTTCCGTATAAATCACCGTTGTAATCGATAATATATGTTTCAACCGTTACATTTCCGCTGTCGCCGAACGTCGGTCTTATGCCTATGTTTGTAACGGAGGGCCTTTCCTGATTATCAAAAACAGCCTTGGTCGCGTAAACCCCCCTTGCAGGCAGCACAAGGTTCGGGTCGTCGCCCTCAAGGTTTATCGTAGGTGTTCCCAGATGTCTCCCAACCTTGCGACCGTCCTCAACGGTTCCTGCAAAAATATAGAAGTGTCCGAGAAAATAATTGGCCCTTTCGATTTCACCTGCTGAGATAAGCTCTCTTATATATGTTGAACTTACGGTTATTCCTTCAAGCGTGAATTTTGGAACAACGTCGCAGCCTATCCCGATTTCAGCGCAATAGCTTGAAATTTTTTCCGGAGTGCCCTCTCCTTTATAACCGCATCTAAAGTCATGGCCTATAACAATATGTGCGGCAGAGTATTCTGCGACAAGGGAGTTTATAAATTCTTTCCAGTGCATGGTCATAGTACTTTTATCAAAGTGGTATATTATCACCGTTTCAACTCCGAAGAGCCGGCGTATTATTTCCGCCCGTGTCCTTGCGCTTCCTATAAGCGGGACGCTGCGGCCTGTAACCACGGATTCCGGGCTTGCGTCAAAAGAAAGCACGGCAGGAAGCGCACCGATTTGTTCTGCCCGGCGTTTTGCTGTTTTTATAAGCTCGGCATGTCCCCTGTGGACTCCGTCAAAAAAACCGAGCGCAATAACAGCCTTGTTATCTGTATATGCTGACATAGGTACAGCACCTCCCAAAAGCCGAAAAATTTCTCTGATGCCGGCGGGAAATATAAGAGCGCGGACGGCTACACCTCAAAGAAGCTTTTTATCGTGCGCAAAATACCGTTTTCGACACAGCCAAGCATCAAAAAAACGCCGTCCTCAGCATAAACACGGTATTGTCCGTCCGGTGCAGCGATTTCAAAACTGTTCCCGCAGAGGCATTTCTTCTTTTGGCTTTCGGTTAAAGTTATGTGCGGAAATCCCTCAAACATGGAATCAACGGGTAAAATTATCTCCCCAAGCCTTTCCTCGTCAGCTAAGGTTTTTATTTCCTCAATTGTATGAGCGTCATCTATCGAAAAGTTTCCGGCTTTTATTCGCCTGAGAGATGACAGCACCGCCCCTGTTCCAAGCCGCTGACCTATGTCATGGCAAAGAGTACGGACATACGTTCCTTTTGAACACAAGACACGCAGGATATAGTCCCCGCCATCCTCGCCCAAAAGCTCAAGCTCTTTGATAGTAACGCGGTGGGCTTCCCTTTTGACTTCAACCCCGCTTCTTGCAAGTTCGTATAGCTTCTTTCCTCCCACTTTTATTGCGGAATACATAGGAGGAATCTGGTCTACATCACCCATAAATTCAGGCAGAATGCCGATAAGTTCGTCTTTTGGCACTGTCCTGCCGCAGGTGTCTATTATATTTCCGGTTATGTCCTGAGTATCCGTAACGATGCCGAAACGAAGTCCTGCTATATATTCCTTTTCGTGATTTTCGGCGAATGCGACAGCTCTTGTCGCCCTGCCGACAAAAACAACAAGAAGGCCTGTAGCCATCGGGTCAAGCGTGCCCGAATGACCGATACGCCTCTCATAAAGAATTCCCCTCAGCTTTGAAACCACGTCATGGCTTGTAAAGCCCTGAGGCTTATCAACAAGGATAATTCCGTTCATTCAAACTCCTCTGCTATAGCGTTTGCCAAAATTTCCGCCGCTTCAAAGCAGTTTTTATTCATGGAACAGCCAGAGGCCATTTTATGACCGCCGCCTCCGAACTTTGCACAGACTTTATTGGCATTTACCATTCCGTTGGTTCTAAGGGAAATCTTGCAGTTATTTTCGTCAACTTCCTTAATTACTGCGCTTGAAAACGCCCCTTCAACCCTGCCCGGGAGGGCGGCAATATCCTGACAGTCCTTTTCTGTTGCACCGGCCTCTTTCAGCATTTCCTTTGTAACTATCGCTATGACTGTACGACCGTCGTGATAATAGCGCAGCGATGAAAAAATCATGGCCTCAAGCGTAAGGCGCGCTTTTGAGCTTGTTCTGAAAAGAATCTTATTAAGATATGTGTTGGAAGCGCCCGCATCGCACAGTTCCGCAGCAGCGCGGAGAGTATCTCCTGTAGTGTTGCCGTAAAGGAAACATCCGGTATCGGTAGATACGGCAATATATAAAAGGTCGGCAACGGTAGGGTCAAGCCCGCCGTTCAATTCCTTGACGATTTCCATAACGACTTCACCGCAGGAGGCTTTTTCAGGACAGAGAAGTATATTTTCCGCATACATGGTATTGGAAGCGTGATGGTCTATGCAAAGATTGACTTTTCCCTTAAATCCTTCAGGAAAAAGACTTTCATCCGCCAAGTCAACCGCCACGGTATACTCGGGTTCAAATCCCTCGGGGGCAATGTATGGCGCTGCCACCCAAGGGAAGCTGTCCTCAAACTGGGTATTGTTGTAAAGGTAAGCCGTTTTGCTGCTTTTCCGGAGCGCATAGCAAAGCGCGGAGCCGCTTCCGATAGTGTCCCCATCCGGCCTTATGTGTGTTATTATGATAAATTTATCATGTTCTTTAAGCAGACTGACTGTTTCACTGATTGTTACCGTCATTTGCATCTTCCCCCGAAACGAGCTCATCCGGTTTCTCGCTTAGAAACCCGGGCTGGTTAATTATCTGATTTATATGCGCTCCATGCTCAATTGAGTTGTCAAGCTCAAAGATAAGCTCCGGAGTATAACGCAGGCTGAGCCTTTTCCCGAGTTCACGCCTAAACCAGCCTGAAGCCGATTTCAGTCCCTTTTTCAATTCCTTTTCGCTTTCAAGTCCGTAAACGCTGATATACACCTTGCAGTATCGGAGGTCACCGGTGGTTTCAATTCTTGTAACGCTTATCATTCCCTGATTTATCCGCGGGTCTTTAATAGAGCGCAGAAGTTCGCTCATAACAAGCTGAATATCGTCATTTATTCTGTCCAACCTGTAGCCTGCCATAATAATCATTCCTTTCGCTGAAGTCAATGGAAAAGGCTGTAAACAAAACTGCTCTGTTCCCGCGTAAACTGATTGAACGGAGTTCGGGCATCTCGAATGTCCGGCAGAGAAAAAGGTTTGGCTGTCCGGTTTTTCTTATCAGTAAGAAAACTGCGCTTTTCAGTCAACGATTTTTTCCATGATATAGCACTCAATGACATCGCCTTCTTTAACGTCGTTGAATTTTTCAATGCTTATACCGCATTCATAGTTTGCAGCGACTTCTTTTACGTCATCCTTAAATCTGCGCAGGGATGAGAGAGCGCCTTCATAGATTACTATTCCGTCTCTGATAACACGAACACTGCTGTTTCTGACGATTTTCCCATCGGTAACATAGCTTCCGCAGACTGTACCCACTTTTGAAATCTTAATAACCTGACGTACTTCAGCATGCCCGACGACCGCTTCTTTAAACTTAGGTGCCAGCATACCTTTCATGGCCGATTCAATCTCGTTTATGCAGTCATAAATAACGCGGTACATTCTGATGTCAACATTTGCTCTTGTGGCATAGTCACGAGCGGCGTTGTCCGGACGTACGTTAAAGCCGACTATAAGAGCTCCGCTCGTTGCGGCAAGCATAACATCAGATTCGCTTATGGCTCCAACGGCACAGTGGATTACTTTAACCCGGACTTCCTCGTTCGAAAGCTTTTCCAGGGAAGTTTTGACGGCCTCGGCACTTCCCTGAACGTCCGCCTTGACTATAATGTTGAAGTCTTTGATTTCTCCTTGCTTTATCTGTGCAAAAAGATCTTCAAGGGAAACTTTTTTCGGTACGCCTATAAGGGCGTCTTTATTATGCTGCTTTCTCTGCGCAACAAGTTCCCTTGCCATGCGCTCGTCGTCAACGGCATTAAAGGTATCGCCAGCCATCGGAACTTCTGACATTCCGGCAATTTCAACAGGGACTGACGGTCCAGCTTCGGTTACCCTCTCACCTTTATCGTTTATCATAAGTCTGACATGACCGACGGAAGTTCCGGCAATTATCATATCTCCCTGCCTCAAGGTGCCGTTCTGGACAAGAACAGTCATAATTGGGCCGCGCCCGTTGTCAAGCCTCGCTTCTATAACGGGTCCCTTAGCCGCGCGGTTCGGATTGGCTTTGAGTTCGCGCATTTCGGCGGTAAGTATAACCATCTCAAGCAAATTGTCTATTCCCATTCCAGTCTTTGCGGAAATCGGGCAGATAATCGTATCTCCTCCCCATTCCTCGCTTACAAGACCATACTCGGTAAGCTGCTGCTTTATGCGATCGGGATTCGCCGTCGGCTTATCCATTTTATTGATAGCCACAATGATAGGAATTTCCGCCGCCTTTGCGTGGTTTATAGATTCTACCGTCTGAGGCATTATGCCGTCGTCCGCCGCGACCACAAGAATGGCTATGTCGGTAACCATTGCTCCGCGGGCACGCATAGAAGTGAAGGCTTCGTGGCCCGGGGTATCAAGGAAAGTTATAGGACTTCCGTTTACTTCTATACGGTATGCGCCGATGTGCTGGGTAATTCCGCCTGCCTCTCCGCTTGCGACGTTCGCCTGACGTATGCGGTCAAGCAAAGATGTTTTGCCGTGGTCAACATGGCCCATAACAACGACTACCGGAGCGCGCGGAACCAGTTCTTCCGGTCTGTCTTCGCGGTCGTCGATAAGTCTTTCCTCAACGGTCATGACGATTTCTTTCTCGACCTTGCAACCCATTTCCATTGCCACAAGCGCAGCGGTTTCATAGTCTATAACATCGGAAAGAGATGCCATTATGCCAAGCTTTACAAGCTGGCGTACAACCTCCGCTCCCGTTTTTTTCATGCGGCTTGCAAGCTCACCTACATTTATTTCATCGGGGATTGACACTTTAACGGGGGCTTTTTTCGCAAGCTCAAATTGAAGCTTTTGCAGTTTCTCTTTTTCTTCCTGCTTACGTTTCGCACTGGGAGACTGAACTTGGCGGCTTTTGTTCTTGGCTACTATTTTTTCCCTGCCATGCTTCAGATTCTGTGCCTTTTC
>JAAYWX010000359.1 GCA_012516225.1 Clostridiales bacterium | reverse complement strand
CGGCAGAATGCCCAACGCCATTTTTGCGGTCTGCGCCTTGCCGTAAACTTCCGTGCAGACTGCTCCCGCCATTGAAGGAGAAGTTACGAGAAGGCTTTTTTGAAGAGCGGTATCAACATCCGTTATGCCCGTTACAAGCTCCGAAAACGCATGGCGGTAATTTGCCGCAATGTACCTTTCATCTAAGGCCGCCTCTTTCATCTTCACAATTCCGAAAACCGTACTTCCAACGAGTGCAGCCGCAAGTATTGAAATAACTGTTATTGCTGTTTTCCTTTTCATACTAACCTCCCATGCGCAAACTGCGCAGTAAAATTTCCCTCGAATTACGCTGCAGTCCCGTCATTTGTCTAATAACTTATGTCGTTTTAGCCATCAAAAGACAAACACTCCTTTTGTGCATATTTTTTCACAAAAAGAGTGTTTTTAAATGTGTTAATTTTTCGATAGGCTGGGTATTTTTCCCTAAATCCTCACTGTACAAGTGATTGTACGGTTTTAACCCGAAATGCTACCGCTCAGTTTTTCAATCCCAATATTTATGCGTCTTATTGTTTCCTCTTTGCCCAAAATGTGGCAAATTTCCACTGCTCCTCCCGGGGTAACCGCTTTTCCCGCTACAGCTATACGCACCGGCCACATAAGAGTAGCATTCTTGACTTCAAGCTTTTCCGCAAGTCCAATCAAAACATCATGGATTGCCTCCTCGCTCCAGTCCTTAATTGCTTCCAGATCCGGGAGTGCTTTTTTCAGCATTTCAAGTGAAACCGCGGCATCCGTCTTTGATTTTTTATTTGTATATATTTCGATGTCATAATCCGGCAAACTGTCAAAGAAGTCAATCTTTTCTGGTATATCGGAGAGCTTTTCCGTACGCGGCTGCAAAATCGGCGCAAACAGCGAAATATCTATCACGGGATTTTTTACGCTTTGGCGTATATATGGCTCTGCCAGTTCCGTAAAGCGTTCAGGTGCAAGCGCTTTAATATATTCGGCGTTAAAATATGTGAGCTTCTCAATGTCAAAAATCGCCGGCGACTTGGATATGCCCGATATATCAAAAACTTCGCACAGTTCGTCCAGTGTAAAAATCTCCCTTTCTCCGCCGGGACTCCATCCCAAAAGGGCAACATAGTTCAATACAGCCTCCGTCAAATAGCCTTGCGCTATAAGATCCTCATAGCTTGGGTCACCATGGCGTTTGCTCATTTTATTGCTGCGATCCCTCATAACCGGCGGGCAGTGAATATACTTGGGTACTTCCCATCCGAACGCTTCATAAAGAAGATTGTATTTAGGGGTGGACGCAAGATATTCGCTTCCTCTGACAACGTGCGTTATCCCCATCAGGTGGTCATCTATGACGTTTGCAAAATTATACGTCGGTAGCCCGTCCGACTTTATCAGCACATTGTCATCAAGCGTATCATTCGGAACAGTTATATCTCCGAAAATCTCATCGCGGAATGTTGTTGTACCTTCACGCGGTATGCGCTGGCGTATTACAAAAGGCTCTCCCGAAGCCGCCCTTTTGTCAGATTCTTCCTTGGAAAGACAGGCACAGGGGTTTTCCTGCTTTTTAAATCCCTCTTCGCTTTCTTCCTCATCCATTTTACGGCAAAAACAGCGGTACGCCCCACCCTTTTCAAGAAGCAGTTCAGCATATCTGCCGTAAATTTCGCGCCTCTCCGTCTGGATATAAGGCCCTGCCGGTCCTCCTATATCAGGTCCTTCATCGTGTATAAGACGGCAGTCCTTAAGTGTTTTGTATATAACATCGGCCGCCCCTTCGACAAGCCTGCCCTGGTCTGTATCTTCAATTCTGAGAATAAACTTCCCCTTGTTTTTTTTCGCGATAAGATAGGTGTAAAGCGCCGTGCGGAGATTTCCGACATGCATATATCCCGTCGGGCTCGGCGCAAAACGCGTTCTGACCTCACCGCGCGGAATTCTTGTCTCCATGTCTTCAAACCATTTCATATCCATATTTTCTACTCCTCAATATTTTTAGATACGTTCTGCATTATGTAAACCTAATAGTTTGATTTTGCTGCTTGTTTTGCATTAAAGCCGCAAAAACATTATATTAGGAATAAATTCCCTGTATTTTTTAATATGCGTGACTATAATATTTTATATGCCAGGGATTGTCAAGCCGTGTTAAAACGTGGTACAATGATAACTTGAAAAAATCGGTCAAAAACTGAGAGGTATGTTTTATGGCACACTGCATTTCTGAAAAGATGTTCGGACTTACTCAGCGCAACTCGGCTGTGCGCGAAATGTTCGAGGAAGGGAACCGTCTTGCCGCAATTTACGGCAGGGAAAACGTATATGACTTCAGTCTGGGAAACCCAAACTTTCCAGCTCCCGAAAAAGTCAGAGAGGCTGTTTTTGATGTCCTTAAAACCGAGCCGTCCTCCATGGTTCACGGATATATGCCAAACGCCGGTTATCCGGATGTCCGCGAAGCTATTGCCTGCTCCCTGAACAGTCGTTTCGGTACATCCTTTGGCGTGAACAACATCCTGATGACTGTGGGCGCAGCTGGAAGTCTCAACGTAATTTTTAAAACTCTTTTAAACCCCGGCGACGAGGTACTTGCTCTTGCCCCGTTCTTCCTTGAATATAAAAACTATGTTGAAAATTTTGAAGGTGTTCTTACTGTTGTTCCCGCAAATACTAACGGTTTTCAGCCGGACGCTGAAGCCATAGGAAAGGCAGTAACTTCGAAAACGAAGGCGGTCATAATAAATTCTCCCAACAACCCAACGGGTGTTATATATTCCTCCGAAACAATAAAAAGTATAGCCGCCGTACTCAATTCCAAACAGGAAGAATACGGTCACCCAATTTTTATAATCTCCGATGAGCCCTACCGGGAACTTGCTTATGACGGGGTGGATGTTCCATGGCTTACTAAATTATACCGCAACACCATAGTTGCCTATTCTTGGTCAAAATCCCTTTCGCTTCCCGGTGAGCGTATAGGCTATCTTGTTATTCCCTCGGAAATAGATGATTATGCCCTTATATTTGACGCAGCATCAATTGCCAACCGCATACTCGGCTTTGTAAATGCGCCGTCCCTGATGCAAAGGGTTGTTATGAGATGCCTTAATGAAAAGACGGACATCGGCGCATATGACTCAAACCGTAAAATGCTTTACAATGCTCTGAAAGAAGCTGGATTTGAATGTGCCTATCCTCAGGGCGCGTTTTATATGTGGGTAAAAACCCCTTGTGACGACAAAGAATTCTCCAGTCTTGCTAAAAAATACAATATTCTCATCGTTCCCGGTTCTTCATTTGCCTGCCCCGGATATGTGCGAATAGCTTACTGCGTCAGCCCTCAAACTATCGAGGGTGCAATCCCCGGTTTCAGGAAACTTGCCGAAGAATTAGGACTCAAACAATAGTAAAGGAAAATATGAAATGGACGAAAACATTATTCAAAAAAAGACTATATTCAGTGGTATTCAGCCCTCCGGCGACTTAACTCTCGGGTCATATTTGGGGGCGATAAAAAACTGGGTCGAGCTTTCCGATATGTATAATTGCTATTACTGCATAGTAGATATGCATGCAATTACTGTACGCCAAAACCCCACCGAGCTGCGCCGCCGCACAATAGCTCAGCTTGCGCAGTATATAGCCTGCGGCCTTGACCCTGACAAAAACACCATTTTTATCCAAAGCCATGTTTCGGCACACGCTGAGCTTGCCTGGATTTTAAACTGCTATACGATGTTCGGTGAACTTTCACGAATGACGCAGTTCAAGGATAAAAGCGCCAAAAATGCCGACAACATAAACGCCGGTCTTTTCACCTATCCCGCCCTTATGGCGGCCGATATTCTTCTTTATCAGACCGACCTTGTCCCCGTAGGTGAAGACCAAAAACAGCACGTTGAAATCTGCCGAGATATAGCCGTACGTTTCAACGGCGTATACGGAGATGTTTTTAAAATGCCAGAACCATATATCCCTAAAGTGGGCGCGCGCATAATGAGCCTGACATCTCCGGAAAATAAAATGTCAAAATCGGATAAAGACCCCGGCGGATGCATTTACATCATGCAAAATCCCGATGATATTATGCGCTGTTTCAAACGTGCTGTTACGGACAGTGAAACTTTTGTGTGCTATAACACGTCAACAAAACCGGGAATTTCAAACCTCATGCAGATATATTCAGCCGCAACGGGCGAAAGCTTTGAGGAAATCGAGAAAGAGTTTTGCGGCAAAGGATACGGCGAATTTAAAACGAAGGTTGGAGAAGCTGTCGTTGAAATGTTGCGCCCAATAAGAGAGGAAGCAGAGCGCCTTATTGCAGACAAATCATACCTCGAAAGCGTCTATAAAAAAGGAGCGGAAAAAGCCGCTCTTACCGCTAATAAAACTCTCAGAAAAGTTTACAAAAAGGTCGGTTTTGTAGAAAAATAGCACTTTCAGGAATATCTTTAATTGTGCGTTTTTTGCACACTGAAAGGACAGTTTTATCATGCCCATAACCACTGAGCTTACAATAAAAATACTGCTGACGATAGCCGTCGGATTTATCATATGCTTTGCGGCAACGCCCATAGTCAAATCTTTTGCGCAAAAAGTAGGAGCAATGGACATTCCAGGAGAGGCAAGGCGCGTTCATGACCACCCCATACCGCGTATGGGCGGTCTTGCTATCTTTCTCGGCTTTTTGCTTAGCGTTCTGCTTTTTGCAGATATCGACAGGCATCTGCAGGGAATCCTTCTCGGAAGCGTAATTATAGTTGCAACCGGTGCGGTGGACGATATTATCTCGCTCAATGCATGGGTTAAGCTTGCTATGCAGATCCTTGCGGCAGTTGTTGCGGTTTTTCACGGCGTCAACATAGACGTAGTTGCCAATCCTATACTTTGGAGTTCCAAGGAATATCTTGTGCTCGGCGTTTTTTCCATTCCCATAACAATCCTCTGGATAGTCGGCATAACGAACTCCGTCAACCTGATAGACGGGCTTGACGGACTTGCGGTGGGTGTATCGGCAATCAGCAGCCTTACAATGCTTGTAATTGCACTTTTGGTATCCGACAGCAGCGTGGCTGTCGTTCTTGCCGCCCTTTTCGGCGCCTGCATAGGATTTATGCCCTACAATTTAAACCCCGCCAAAATATTTATGGGAGATACCGGTTCGCTTCTTCTTGGCTATATTCTTGCAACTATGTCCATTCTTGGGCTTTTCAAGTTTTATGCCGTGGTATCG
>JAAYWX010000358.1 GCA_012516225.1 Clostridiales bacterium | reverse complement strand
ACGATCATTTTTCGTGTGGCAAGCATGACATCGATATTGAAAATGATTTCATCTTCCATGCGTTTCTCCTCATATCGTCAGATCGCTTTGTTCCTGAAGCTCCGCTGCTTTCCTCACAAGATGGGACAGAGTGGCCAAAACAGCGGAAATGGCAATTCCGATGACCAGCACAACCATGGACATCAGCACAATCCCAGGATGGTTCATATTAAGAAGCCAATACACGATGTTCATAACAAAGAAAAAACCGGTGTCGGCTATGGCCAGGACGGCACCCCGTTTCAGCAGTTTCGCGTTTTCTGCCGAAAAAGAGCGATCTTTTCCGATGTTCCCGGCAATTCTCCACCCGAACGCCAACACGACATAACAGGGAATGCCCGTAACCCATATTAAAATCATCCAGGGCAGATAGCAATACGCAAATTCGGGATAGCTCGACGCCAATGATTGCCCAAGGGACGGGATTACCCATGCGTAGACAAGCAATCCGCATAAGCCGACTATGATAATAATACATTTCAACCATTTTTACAAAGAGAGCTGATTCACAACCAAGACCTTCTTTCCGATATTCTTTGTACTGATATCCATAATTATAGTCATCAATTATTTGCATGTCAACGATTATTTATTGCAATACGATAAATAAAGGTATGGATTCTCGGTTTACAAGCTGATTTGCAATTATTACTTGACAAGTAATCAAAAAGGGATAATAATGAATATATTCATTCACTGAAAAAGCGATGCAATACGGGGGCAGATAATATGGTATTATCACAGGATAAATCATTAAAAAACGAATTATCAAACGATCGATCACGGAAGATTCGCATATCGAAAGAGCCGGACGAACGCCGGCAGGAGATTATAGAGACTGCGCTGGAGTTGTTTTCCGAGAAAGGCTACGAAGATACCACCATCCAGGATATAGCGGAGAGGATGAACGTATCTCCGGGCCTGTGCTACCGTTATTTCAAGTCAAAAACAGAGCTTTTTGCGGCGACGTCTGAATATTATGCCACGCAGGCAGTGGAACAGATAAAAATCCCTATATCGCAGGATATTCCCGCAATTGATAAATTCAATCTTGTGATAAACCGCATGTTTGATTTTTCAATCAGCCACCATGAATTTGAATCCAGGTACAGCGAAGGTTCAGAAATCAGGTCCATCCTCTTGGACAATGTTGCAAATCAATGGATTTCCGCAATAATCCCAATCATAGAGCAGGGAGTAAATGAAAACGTTTTTCATTGCAGCAATATTGAAAGCACCGCGAAATTCTTAATCTTTGGCCTGGTGCACACCTTTCATGAAGAAATGCCCAAAGAAAACGCGCAGGAATACATGCGTTCATTTTTGAATTTCACCAGGGATATGTCCATGCGCGTTTTGAAAATGAAAAGCGATTGAGACGCTCATAATCCATAAAAGCGCACATGAGAGTTCTTTGGCTGTCATGTGTTTTTTTGGAACAGGTGAATGAATAAATTCACTCATTGACATATGTCGAGAAATATGCTAACATACAAGTGAATAAATTTATTCAATACGAAGCTGGAAAGAAGGTGAAGCGGTTATTCAATTGCATCAGGCAGGCGAGGATTACCTGAAAACAATTTTGCTGCTTCATAAGCGGAACGGCGAGGTCAGAGAGATAGACATAGCAAACGAAATGGGATATACGAGGCCAAGCGTGTGCTGCATGATGAAAAAGCTGGGCCGGCTTGGCTATGTTGAAGTCAACGGGAATAATGTATGCCTTACCGCAGCCGGGCTGAAGCTTGCGAATGAGATTTATGAAAGGCATTGCGTTGTCCGGGATTTTTTAACCTGCTGTCTGGCGGTTGCGCCGTCAACGGCGGAAAAGGACGCCTGCCGTATGGAGCATATATTAAGCCGCGAAACGTTTGAGGCGCTGAAAGCTGCTTTGGAGAAGAAAGGGGGTGCGCAGGCAGGTGGTGTCTTTGCTGATTCGGCTGTTGATAAAGGACTATGAAAATACCTCGTCCCCCTCCGTGCAGAAGGCTTATGCAAAGCTCTGCAGCATTGTCGGGATTTTATTGAATATTCTTTTATTCATAATCAAACTGGCGGCAGGACTGATAAGCGGTTCGACGGCAATCACGGCGGACGGTTTTAACAATCTGGCGGATGCGGGCACTTCCTCGGCTTCTTTTTTAGGCTTTTGCCTTGCGGGTATCGGTTCCGGCGAAAATCATTTGTTCGGGCATGGGCGTTATGAATGGCTCATGGGGCTTATATCGGCGCTTGCCGTACTTGCGATGGGCGGCGCACTGGCGGAAAAATCAATAGCATCCATTCGCAGTCCGCAAGCCGTAGAGTTTAATGCCCTGATACTATTCATGCTTGTTTGTTCCATTCTTGTCAAGCTGTACATGTTTATTTACAACAGGAGTATTGCAAACAAAATAAACTCATCCGCAATGAAGGCTACTGCCGCCGACTGCATCAGCGATATGGCGGCGACAGCAGCCATAGTGGTTTCATTGACCGTACAGCATTTTGCCGGATGGAAAATCGATGGCTGGTGCGGGCTGCTGGTTTCTGCCTTCATTATGTTTTCAGGTTTGAAAGCCATGCTTGAGATTGTAGAAAGGCTGCTCGGACAGTCTCCGGATAAAGATCTGGTTGACAGAATTACCGCGCTGACCATGCAGTATACGGAAGTAAAGGGCATAAACGATTTAATCATTCATGATTATGGTCTTGGATATTATGTGGTTTCCATGCACATCGAAGGCGAGGATGAAGGAAGCAGCATCGTTTTAAATGATATTGCCAACGAAATTGCCTACAGGCTTTACCGTGAGATGGGCTGTGATACCACCATACAGACGGATTTCCTGGTCAACGATCAGGCAATCTATGATGCCATACACAGGAAAGCCGACGAGGCAATCAGAGAATTTGAACGAAACGCGAAAATTAAAAGCCTGAGGATCATAAAATCGGGCTTGCACATGAATATAATCCTGGTATTTTCAGGTTCCAAGAAGCTGCAGAAAAAGGAAAAGGAAATCCGGGAAGCAATGGATAAAGCGATCAGTTCAATCGACGGCAATTACAGGGTTATTACAAGACTTGTCATTGCATCCCTGCGTCAGGCGAGGCAATGCAAATCCTGATGCCGGTTTTTGGTTGCATATGATTCGCGGGAACCTTCAAAGTGAAATTGACTAAATACCGGAAACTGTTTTTATACGGCTGTTGAACCCCGTTGATATAAAAATTTTATTGCGATAAAGTGAAGCTTACAAAAGAGGGCATCAAAAGCGAGGAAAAAATTTGCTTTTTATCGTATGATTTTACAAGGAGGTGAAGAAATGGAGTGGTTGAAGAACTTAAGCAACGCCATAGATTATATTGAAAGCAACTTAGACGGTGAGATTTCCTATGAGAAAGCTGCTAAGATTGCGTGTTGCTCAACCTATTATTTTCAACGGATGTTTTCCTACGTGGCCGGTATTCCGTTGTCTGAATATATTCGCCGCCGGAGAATGACACAGGCCGCGTTTGAATTACAGTCTATAGATACAAGAGTATTGGATGTTGCGTTGAAATATGGCTATACTTCCCCCACATCATTTAACCGGGCGTTTCAGAGTATTCATGGAATTCCTCCTACTTCCGCAAAGTCACAGGGAAGCGTGCTTAATGCGTATCCCCCTATTAAGTTTTCAGTCAAAGTCACAGGAGGTAGTGCTATGCCATATCGGATTGAAGAAAAAGAAGCCATGCGAATTGTGGGTATCCGTATCCCCTTAACGGAGGATATGGACGAAAATCAAAAACTTGTCCCGCCTTTCTGGAACAGGGTATTACAAGGCAGCCAATTCACGGAAATTTGTAAGCTGTCAAACCAATCTCCGGATGGTGTGTTGGGAATTACAGCATACCAAGGTCCCGGCGAAATCTATTATTACATTGCGGCTGCAACCGATAAACCTGTTCCTGCGGAAATGTTTGAATATGAAATTCCGGCAGCCACATGGGTAATTTTTGAGTGTGACGGGCGTTTCAAAGAGTCTATCCAAAGCATTTTCAAACGCTTTCTTACAGAGTGGCTCCCATTTTCCGGGTATACTTACGCGGAACTGCCGGATATTGAAGTCTATCCGATCAGTAAAGAAAGATCGCAAGAGGGGCACTCCGAAGTGTGGATTGCGGTAAAAAAAGAAAAGGAGAATTAAACTCATGGAATACGAAATTGAAATCAGAGATATTGAACCGATCCGCGTTGCTTTTCTACGTTACAAAGGAATTGCGGCTGAAGCTAACAAGGTTTTCCCAAATGTTTTTAAGTCTGTCAGAGGAAAAACAAACGGCGCGCCGTTTTTCTGCTATTATGTGATGAATCCGGAAACAAAAATGGGAGAAATGGAGCTGTGCGTGCCGACTTCGGAAACGCCTGCCGGGAATGGGATTGAGGTAAAGGAAATGCCCCGTATCAGGGCCGTTTGCGTCACTCATATCGGTTCTTATGAAACGCTGTATAAAGCCTACGGAGCAATCGACCAATATGCCGCGGAACACAACCTGCAGTTGCAGCCGCCGTTTAGGGAGGTTTTCATCAAGGGGCCGGGAATGCTTCTGAAGGGGAACCCGGCTAAATATATCACAGAAATTTTGTTCCCGATCAGGGAGGAATAGAATGGCCGCTATCTGCGTCGAAAATCTGACAAAGAAATATAAGAATGGTGTGCAGGCCTTAGACGGCCTTACCTTGACGGTGAATGAAGGGGAAATTTTCTCCCTCCTGGGGCAAAACGGCGCGGGAAAATCAACTCTTATCAATGTGCTGACCACATATCTGCGCCCGACATCCGGCAGCGTAATCATGTTCGGCAAAGATGCCTGCCGTGAAGCAGCCGCAATCCGCAGCCGGATTGCCTGCGTCGCACAGCGGACGTCGATTGATACGCACCTGTCCCTTGCGGAAAACATGATGTTTCAGAGCAAGCTCTACAAGGTGCCGAAAGCGGAAGCGCAAAAACGTATGGAAGCATTGATTGCCTGCTTCGGATTGGAACGATATTTGACATACCCTGTTTCCTCTTATTCCGGAGGGGTGAGAAGGCGGCTCGATATTGCGCTCAATATGATGTCAAACCCAAAGGTGTTATTTCTGGACGAGCCGACCGTTGGCATGGATATTCAGTCCCGCATGGCGATGTGGGATATGATGAAAAAAATCAAAGACGATTTCGGAACCACGATTTTCCTGACAACCCACTACCTGGAGGAAGCCGACCGGCTGAGCGATACCATATGCATTATGAAAAACGGGAAAGAGGTTATTCAGGGCACGCCTCATGCTCTCCGCGAATATCTGCGGCAGGATATGCTGAAAATCAGCTTTGCGTCAAAGGAAGAAGCAAAAAGCTGTTTTGACGCGCTAAAAAGTGTTGTTGCCCTGAAGGAAACAGATTTGCGCCATGACAAGATTATCACCGGCTCAAAAAATGGTCGAGCCGATTTGGAAAAAGCAAACCGCTGGCTGCTGGATCACGGGATTCCTTTCCTGGGTATAGAAATCATGCAGCCCGCACTGGAGGATGTTTTTATCAGGCTGACAGGCGAAAACGGAAAGGAGGTCTGCCGATGAGCGTTTTCACTCTGCTCCGGCGCAATATAAAGTGGCGCTTTCACAACGCCTTTACCATTGTGATTACGATTTTGCAGCCCATGCTCTGGCTGGTTTTATACAGCGCCGTCGCCGGACAGTCCATGCGGGGTATCGGAATTGAAAATTATACGGCGTTTATTCTCCCCGGACTTATTGTGCTGGTAAGCTTCGGAGCCTGCAGCAGCGGGGGCATTATGAATTATCTGATGAAAACGGACGGCAGCTTTTACCGGGTATTGATTGCCCCGGTGCAAAGAAGCTCGATTGTGCTCGGCCAGGTATTGGAAGCGGTTTTATGCACCTTTCTCGAGGTCGCCGTTATGTGTATTGTCAGCCTGTTCTTTTCGGTAAAAATCGCTTCGGGATTTATGGGATTGCTTTTCATGGTCCTGCTTGTATTTATGACGGCGTTCTTTCTGTCGGGACTCACTTATGCGATCAGCCTTTGCCTGCCGAATGAAGTCGTTTATGAAACCGTGATGAATGCGATTGTCCTGCCGGTCTTTTTTCTGAGCACGGCACTGTTCCCGGCGGAGACATTATCCGGGGGATTCGCAATTGCGGTGAATCTAAATCCGTTCACTCATGTAATCAATGCTTTGCGAGCCTTGATTCTACAGGGAAATATCGCTGCCCGCGATATTATCCCCGTCCTTCTTCTGCTTGCGGTCATGTGCCTTATCAGCTTTTCATGGGCGTTGCACAGGCTAAGAAAGGAAACAAGCTTATAAAAAGATTTATTTGTCCTGCGGCAGAATATTTACTTATAATGGCTATAACCAATCAATTAATTCAGATGGGAGAAGGAATTGAAATGGATACCGAAATCAAAAAATGCATTAAAAGCTCTTTTTCGGTAATTGGTAAGGAAGGTTCAACGAATGACGGAAACGGTTTTGTAAATAAGCTATGGGAAAATGCCAATAGCTGCTTTAATGAGATCGAAGGTCTGGCAAAGAAGGATGAAAAAGGAAATATTCTGGGCATTTGGGGATTGATGAGCGATTTTTCAAGGAGCTTTAAGCCTTGGGAAGAGAATTTTACAAAGGGATTATATTTAGCGGGAGCGGAGGTCACGGATGATGCCGAAGCGCCCGATGCCTGGGTAAAGTGGACTGTTCCCGCGTTTGAGTATCTTTATATCAAGGTTGATAAGGAATATAAGGAAGCCTTTTCTTATGTTTTAAATTACATGGACAATAATAATATTAAACTGGCAGGCGCTGTATTTGATTATAATTGTCCTCAAGAAAACGGACAATTATATCTATTTTTCCCAATCAGAAGATTGTGATTATCTGTTTTATGCGAAGAAAATCAAATATGCCAAAAATAAGCTAAGGGCAAACTTGCCGAAAGGCAAGGACGCAAAGCCATAGGGTCTACGATGCCGACGCATTATGACAGCCTGGCCGCCATGTGGAGTCGCGTACTGAACCTGCCCTTTTGCGGCAGGTTTTTCTTTATGATATTATCTGACTCTTGCCAAAGCAGAAAGGCGGAATTTACATTGCACCATATTTTGCAAAGAAAAAATGAAGCAATATTTATGAGCGCGAAAAAGAAAAATTCGGCATGACAACACCTGCCGGACTTAAATAATAACTGAGCGTATGGCGGGTGCTGCCGTGTAAGTTGGATCTGACGAGGTTGATATTGTATGGTCTGGACTTCATACAATATCAAGCGGTTCTCTGCCAATATACATAAGGCAAAAGCTATACGCCAGAAAAGATTCCATCCCCGTATAAAAAAGCAATACAGCGCAAAAAGTGATGACGACCCTTAGGCAGGGCGCTGCTTGATAGAATAGTTTTTGCGGCCGAGTTTACGAATTTCAGTAAACTCGGCCGCTTTTGTCTTTGCGCTGCTTTACAAAGATGCCGCAGTCCTCCCCGCCTCCTTTTCCTGAGCTTTCGGGAAAGGAGGTGGAAAAGGATGGACAAGGAGTATTTCATTGAACTTAACGGCAGGCAAATTCCGGTAAGCAAGTAAGTATACGATGCCTTCAAGCGTCCTGCTTGGAAAGAGCGCAAGAGCAGGCAGGTTCGCGCTGAAAAGGAGCTTTCGCTTGAAGCGTTTGCGGACACCGGGTTTGAAATTCCTTCCGGTGAGGCGCTTATTGACGAGATCGTCGAGGACAAGCTGTTGTTGGACATGCTGTCCAAGGCACTTTCGGAATTGACCGAGGATGAGCGGTTTCTGATTGACGAGTTGTTCTTTAACGATAAGTCAGAGCGTGAAGTTGCTAAAGAAATCGGTTTATCAAAAACTGGCGTTCACAAGCAGAAAGAAAAAACTTTGTCCAAGTTAAAGAATTTATTAAAAATATGGTGACCACCCGCCCCCTAACTTTCCTTTGGATTGTGAGGGGGTTTTTTATTGCCCCGGAGACGGAGGTGAGATCCATGAAAAAAAGCGTGAATGCCGCTTTGGCGCAAAGCGAGGAAACGACGGAAGAACTGGTCGGCATCCTGACCGCAATCAGCGTGGTGTCAAAGCGGCTGGCAAACAAGCGGGCGGCGCTCGAAAAGCCGCCTGACGTAGGGAGGGAAAAAACGGATGGAACAGCCGAAACCGCTGCTGCCCATGCCGATTAAAGCTAAACCCTACAGGCATCAAATCAGCGCATTCAATTTTGTATGCGGCAAGTTCGGCTTGATTCCAGCGAGCGGGATGGCATCCTCCGGCGCGGCCTTGCTCATGGAAATGGGTACCGGCAAGACTATAACAAGCATCGCAGTCGCCGGCGCTCTGTATCGGGCGGGTAAAATCCGCAGACTTCTGGTGGTGGCCCCGCTCTCCATTCTTGGCGTTTGGGACGAGGAATTCGCCAAGTTCGCGGATTTCGATTACAGCCTTGCGGTTCTTGAAGGCAGCGCCGCAACGAAGATCGATATCCTGCGGCACATGCGCGGCTCCCCCCTGCAAGTCGCAGTAATCAATTATGAATCGGCGTGGCGGCTGGAAAAGGAACTTGCCGCATGGAACCCCGACCTGATTATCGCGGACGAAGGCCACAAGATTAAAACCCATAACATCGCCGCTTCCAAGGCCATGCACCGGCTGGGCGCGCGGGCAAGGTACAGGCTGCTGCTTACCGGAACGGTCATCACCAACAAGGCCATCGATGTGTTCAGCCAATACAAATTTTTAAATCCCGCCATCTTCGGCCAGAGCTTCTATGTGTTCCGCAACCGCTACTTCGATATGGTCGGCTACGGCAACCACACGCCCGTGCTCAAGCGGTCGATGGAGCAGGATTTGATGAAAAGGCTCCACAGCATCGCGTTCCGAGCGCCCAAGGCAGAATGTCTTGATTTGCCGGAGACCACCGATATTGTGCGGACGGTGGAGCTTGAGAGCGCCACCATGAAAATTTACAGGGATCTGGTCAGGGACAGCTACGCCGCATTAGGTAAGAGTGAAGTGACAGTGACCAATATTCTGACGCGCCTGCTCCGGCTCTCGCAGATAACCGGCGGCTTTATCGGCGGCGACGAAGGCGGCCCTGTACAGCGCATCAGCACGGCAAAAGAGGAAGCGCTTGGAGATATTACCGAGGATGTGTTGCAAAGCGGCAAAAAGCTGGTGGTTATCGCGAGGTTCATACCGGAAATTAAAGCCATCTGCAGGCTTCTTGAGAAAAAGGACATAAGGTACTCGCTCCTTATGGGCGGCGTGAAAGACCGCGAGGAGCAGGTGTCGGCGTTTCAAAACGACCCGGAGGTTCAGGTATTTGTCGGGCAGATCGCGACGGCGGGACTGGGCGTGACCCTCACCGCCGCCAGCACCATGGTGTTCTATTCGCTGGACTACAGCATGAGCAATTTCGAGCAGGCCAAGGCCCGCATCCACCGCGTAGGGCAGAAAGAAAACTGCACCTATCTGTACCTGACGGCAAAAGGTACCGTCGATGAAAAAGTGCTGAAGGCGCTGAGGGACAAAGCGGATCTGGCGAGAATGCTGGTGGACGATTACAGGAGCGGGCTCAATCCTTTTGCGGCAGGGGGTGAAAAAGCATGAACGAGCAAGCTGAAAAGATGTTTGAACTGGCCGAGCAGCTTAAGGAACTTAAAGACTTGAAGAAATCCGCCGAGCAGGAGCTCAAGGAAATTAACGACAGGATCGACGAGACGGAGTACCGCTTGTCGGAGCTGATGGCGGAAACAGAAACGCAGAACTTTACCCGGGGCGGCGTAATGTTTTACCTGACCGGCACGACGAGGGCGTCGGCTGCCCCAGGCCGGAAAGAGGAACTGTACTTAGCGCTCAAAAAAGCCGGGTTTGGCGATCTGGTTTATGAAACGGTCACCGCTAACTCCCTGTCGGCCTTTGTCAAGGAGCAGATGGAAGAGAACAACGATGAGCTTCCAGGCTGGCTTTCGGGGCTTGTAAACGTCTTTGAAAAGACCTCGGTCGGGATGCGCAAGGCTTCAAAATAATCAATTCAGGAGGTTTTCAAAATGTCAAGCAAAAAAGAAATGGCGTTAACAAAGCAGGACAACGGTTTTTTACGGCTTGCCGATTTCAACATGGCAGGAATGATGGCCGAGGAACTGGACGGCCTGGATATGAGCTTTGAGCGGATTAAAATCCCGTCGGCGGGCAGCACCGTCTTTGAAGTGCCCGGCGAAAACCCGGGCGAGCCGGACACCGTCAAGGAATTCTCGGCGGTGATCCTCTATCATCATCCGCTTTATGCCTATTACAAAACAAAATACACCGGAGGCAGCCAGCCGCCCGACTGCGGCAGCTTCGACGGCATAACCGGCGAAGGCGACCCGGGCGGGAATTGCAGCACCTGCCCGTACAACAAATTCGGTACTGGCGAAAACGGCAGCAAGGCGTGCAAGAACCGCCGCAGGATCTATGTCTTGCGCGAAGGCGAGATTTTTCCGCTGCTTTTGTCCCTCCCCACCGGTTCTTTAAAGGAATTTACCAAATACATCAAGCGGCTGCTGTCCAAGGGCAGGAAATCCAACAGCGTGGTGACGCGCTTTTCATTAAAGAAAGCCACCAACAGCGGCGGCATCGCCTATTCGCAGGCGCAGTTTGCCATAGACAGGCCGCTGACGGCCGAGGAATACGCGCTTATCGGCAGGCTGTCCGAGCAGGTCAGGGAGTACAGCAGGCGGGTCGGTTTCGAAGCGGACAATGCCGCGGAAACGGATATTGATGAAGAGATGTTTGCGGATCCCGAAACCGGCGAAATTATCGAGCCATTGAAATAAGATCCATGCTTGGGCGCGGGAGCAGGATTTAGTCCTGTTCCCCGCTTTAGGCGGAGAGGAGGGACTATGGAATATAAATGCGTGACAGATTTGGCCAAATTGCAGGACTATATTGGCGAAGCGCGGCTGATTGCTTTTGACTTTGAAACCGCGCCCCGGGAGGGATACCGCAAAGATGAAAAGGCGGCGCTGGACGCCCATAAGGCGGATATCGCCGGAGTGAGCTTCTCCGTTTCCGAAGGAACGGCGGTTTATGTTCCGTTAAGGCATAAAACAGGAAAGAACGCCGGTTCGCCGGATAAGATCATGCAATGGCTGACGGAAAGAGTATTTGCTAATAAAGAGATTGTAAAAATCGCTCACAACCTGAGCTTTGAGGCGATGTTCCTGTACGCCATAGGAATCGTGCTGCAGCCGCCCTGCTATGACACCATCGCGGCGGCGCAGATGACGCTCAAAAGCAATACGGCATTCAGGACACTATCCGACAGCGGGCTGAAAGCTCTGGCGCAGGAGCTTTTCGGCGCAGGGCTTCCAAGCTTTGAAACGGTGACGGCAGGCAGGTATTTTGACGAACTGGATCCGCAGGACGAAGAAACCATACGCTATGCCTGCGCCGACAGCGATTATGCTCTGCGGCTGTACCATCTTTTCAATAACTGGTTTGACCGGTATCTGCCAAAGCACCGCTTTATCGTGGAAAAGCTCGAATCGCCCGCGGCGGTTTACTGCGGGCTTATGAAGCATAACGGCCTGCTTGCGGATCAGGAACTGATGCTTAAAAAACAGGCGGAGGCCGAAGGGAAGCTTGCGGAGCTGCGGGAAAACATCGCTTTTATGATCGGTGACGTGAATATCGGAGCAAATGCCAGCACATCGGCTTTCAAGAAATATCTGTACGGCGATTTGAAGCTGCCAGTGTTCAAAACGACGGCCAAATACCAGGAAGCCATGGATGATGAGGCCATGATCCTGCTTGCAGAATGGTGTGCGGAAAACCGTCCGGAGCTTGCGGAGTTGTTTGTTCTGGTGCAGGAGTACCGTAAATGGGGAAAAATCAAATCCACCTACATAGACGGGTATCTGGAGCATATAAACAGCGCCACCGGCAGGATCCATCCCGATCTGTTCCCGCTGGGCACCGAGACGGGGCGCTTTGCGGCAAGAAATCCGAATTTGCAAAACTGCCCCCGCAAGGACAACGACCCTGTCGGCGTACGCAATTTCTTTATCGCCCCCAAGGGAAAAGCGCTGCTTTCGCTGGATTTCTCCCAGATCGAGCTTCGTGTCGGCGCGTTCTACTGCCGGGACGGGCGGATGCTGGAAACCTACCGGAACAAAGGAGATATCCACGCCCAGACCACCTCGGTCATATACCATATCCCCTTTGAGGAGGCTGCGGATAAAAACGCCGCGCATTACAAAGAGCGGCGCGCTATTGCGAAGGCGTGCAATTTCGGGGTGTTTTACGGCCTATTCCCAAAGGGGCTTCAGCGGAACCTGAAATTCAAGGCGGGTCTGGACACGCCTCTGTCGGAATGCGAGCGCATCATCGAAAACCTGAAGTCCGGCTATCCTCGCCTTGCCCGGTGGCAGGAAGAGACAAAAAAGCGCGCGGCGTTAAGGCGTTATACGGAAACCTGGCTTGGCAGAAGGCGCTATCTGCCGGACATCGCCTCAGCCGACTGGGGAAAAAAGAGCTTTGCCGAGCGGTGCGCGCTGAATACTCCGATACAGGGAACGGCGGCGGATATTTTGAAGCTGGCACTCGGACGCATCATTGAGGGCCTGCCGCAGAGGATGT
>JAAYWX010000357.1 GCA_012516225.1 Clostridiales bacterium | reverse complement strand
GGGGCTTTTCATTTTATTTTCAAAATTTATCCATAATTTCGACAAAGTTGTTAACGAGTCTTATGTGTATTACAGAAAATTTATGAAATATATAATATTGTATAATCTTTTTTTATCATGTAAACTTATTTTGTAAGCGGATATGCTTTCTTTTGTCATTTTCCGCCCTCATAATTCTAAGGAGTGAGCATTGTGCAGCTTTTAGAGGAGAGGATTCTCCGGGACGGCAAAGTTAAAGACGGAGATGTCCTTAAAGTTGACAGCTTTTTGAATCATCAAATGGATGTAAAGCTCTTCGGGGAAATGGCAAAGGAGTTTTATAACCTTTTTCAGCATGACAATATAACAAAAATATTAACTATTGAGGCATCCGGGATAGGTATAGCCTGCATAACGGCGCAGGTTTTTAGCTGTCCCGTTATTTTTGCGAAAAAGAGCAAAACAAAAAATATTGCGGGCGATGTTTATACCGCCAAGGTTGAAAGCTATACTCACGGCGGTACTTACGACATCATTGTTTCCAAAGAGTTTCTTAAACCTGAAGACAAAGTCCTCATCATAGACGATTTTCTCGCAAACGGCTCCGCGCTGACTGGCTTGGTAAAAATCGTAATGGACGCGGGCGCAAAACTTGCCGGTGCGGGCATAGCTATCGAAAAAGCGTTCCAGCCCGGTGGCAGCCTTCTCCGTTCTCAGGGAGTGAGAGTTGAGTCACTTGCGAAAATAAAGTCGATGAGCGGCGGAGCTATAGAGTTTTGCTGAGTTTTACTTCCGCGCATATTTTGCTTCGGCAAAATTAATAATAAGAAAACGGAGGAAAAAAAATGAAAAAATTCATCGCATTGCTGCTTGCGCTTGCAATGGTATTCGCCCTTGCGGCCTGCGGCAGCAAAACCGCAGAGTCCCCCGCAGAAAGCAAGGCTCCCGCTGAAAGCGGAACCCCTGCTCTTGATGCCTCCAGCATCAAAATAGGCGTCGTTATGATTGGCGACGAAAGCGACAAAGGCTATAACTACAACCATGTCCTTGGCATTAAGGAAATGCAGAAGGCTCTTGGAATCTCGGACGAGCAGATAATCTACAAGGCAAATGTTCCTGAAGGTTCCGAGTGCGAAGCCGCTATACGCGAGCTTTGCGAGGCGGGCTGCAACATCATTTTTGCCAACAGTTTTGGATTTGAAACCTATATGGTGGAAGTGGCACCGGATTACCCGGATATCCAGTTCTGCCATGCAACCGGATATTTGTCTGCTTCTGATGACCTTGAAAATACCCATAACTATTTCGCCGCTATCCATGAGGCACGTTACCTTGCCGGTATAGCTGCCGGAATGAAAACACAGAACAACCATCTTGGTTATGTGGCTGCAAAGCCTTTTGCTGAAGTCATTTCAGGTTTCACCGCATTTTATCTTGGCGCTAAGAGCGTAAACCCCGATGTTACCATGGATGTCATATACACTAACGAGTGGAGCGACGCCACTAAAGAAGCTCAGGCCGCACAGGCTCTTATCGACAAGGGCTGCGATGTTATAAGCCAGCACTCAGACACCACCGCTCCGGCAACAACCGCTCAGACGGCAGGCGTTTGGCAAGTCGGATACAACGCCGATATGACCGAAGCCGCACCGGAAGCCTCACTTATCTCTGCGCGCATCAACTGGGGCGTATATTACACCTATGCCGTAAAAACCTTGCTTGAAGGCGGCAAAATTGATCAGGATTGGTGCAAAGGTCTTGCGGACGGTGCCGTTTCCCTCACTCCGCTCAATACAAAGATAGCCGCTGAAGGCACTCAGGAAGCTATCGATAAGGCCTCTGCGGAAATCGTTGCAGGTACAAGGCATGTCTTTGCAGGCCCGCTCAAAGGCAAGGGTACCGATGCTACCGGCGCCGAAAAGTCTATCGATATTCCGGAAGGCGATTACTTCCGCGAGGGTGAAGCATCCTCGGCTCCTGCCTGGTACTATATCATCGATGGAATAAACGTTATCCGATAAATACCCCCCAATAAAAAAGGCGGGGTCGCGTTTCGCGGCTCCGCCTATACTGGTTTTAAGGAAAACTACGGCCTCTGACGGGAGCTTTCATTGTGAAAGCCGCCGTGAGAAGCCTGCCGGAAAAACTTTCCTAAAAATATACAGTAGGAAACCCTATCCGCAGCCACGGTTAATGTGATTGCCGGACAGGGATCTAAAAAGTGCGCAAAGGAATCGGGGAGAAGAATTTTCTCCGTTTCGGAAGGAGTGGGCCTATGGACAATGCTATCGATCTGCGCAATATAACAAAAACTTTCGGAAGCGTAACTGCCAACAAAAATGTTTCTCTTTCACTAAAAAGGGGGGAAATTCTTGCCCTTCTCGTCGAAAACGGCAGCGGAAAAACCACGGCGCTGTCGTTAATTTGCGGTATCAACAAGCCCTACCGGGGAAGGGTGAAAATAAACGGGCAAGAACTGCAAAAGATAGGAGGGGGGCAGCTTTTTACCCGC
>JAAYWX010000356.1 GCA_012516225.1 Clostridiales bacterium | reverse complement strand
CCTTTGTGTAGTTTCCCACGAAAAGTCAGAAATCGCCGAACTTAAATGTATGAGGCAGAAGCTGATTCAGCCTATAGCTTACATAACTGCCTGTCGCCTTTGCGCAAAGCACTTCCATATCCTGTGAAAACTCGCTCATAACCTGCCTGCATGCTCCGCATGGCATGCAATAGTCAACGCTTTCGGCATAAATCGCTATTCTTGAAAAGTGTATTTCCCCTTCGCTGACGGCCTTGTAGATGGCTACTCGCTCTGCACACATTGTGCTTCCGAGAGCCGCATTTTCCACATTGCAGCCCGTAAACACCCTTCCGCTTTCACACTCAAGGGCGGCGCCTACTTTAAACCTTGAATACGGCGCATATGCGTTTTCCGACGCCTGCTTTGCTATATTCAGAAGTTCCCTGTCAGTCACGGTCAAAACACCTCTCCTCCGCTATTTCATATTGATTGTCCATGCCTCGATTCCGCTGAAAATGTTGTATGCGCTCGGCTTCATACCGGAAACCACTCCTCTGTGTGTTATTACTTCCTGTTTCTCAAAACATATAGTTACAATAGGCGCGGTATCGGTTATGTATTTGAACATCAGGTCTGCGCATTTTTGACGTCCTTCTTCAGGACTGGCCATAAAATCGTTTATATACTGTTCAAGGGCGGAATCCGAAAACTTTCCATAGTTTAAATTTCCTCCTGAAAATAAAAGATTCCTCAGGGAAAAGTCTGCTCCGAGCTTTGTTTCCGCATAGTACATATCGAAATCGCCTTTGCTGAGTGCGGCAAGATAATCGTCCCATGTAAGTTCCCGAAGATTTACCGTTATACCCATATTGTTTAAATTATCAGCAATAGATCGTGCGGCGGAAACCTTTATCGGACTGTCACTGCAGACAATAAAGCTGATGTTTATTTCAACAGGTATTCCGGTTATCATGATTTCACGTTTACCATCGTCATCATAATCCTGTACCTGCGCTTCATCAAAAGCGGCCTCAGCCTTTTTTTCGGAATATGAAATAATTTCCGAATACGCGTCGTTATACAGACCGCAGGCAGGATTCATGGGAAGTGCTGCCGGCGTTGCCGCACCTTTCATAAAATCCTTTACTATTTTTTCCCTGTCCACTACATATGTCATAGCTTTCCTAAAAAGGGGATTTGAAAAGAACTGGCCTTTGCTGTTAAAGCCTATGTAATGCATATTTGTTGTCGGGAAAAACCTCTCCTCATTTGCAGAACCGTATCCAAAGTTATAAATTCCTGTCGGGTCATTTGTGACAAGATCTATCTTTGAATCCTCAAACGCGGAAATTATACCCTCTACATCCGTGTACTCCTGCAAATATATTGTATCCGTTGGAAGCGAACCAGCCTTTTTGTGCCCCGAGAATGCTGAGAGCTTTGTGTATCCTTCATCCGGCATATACGGTCCGGTACCCATAGGCGGGGAATCTTCAGCCGTTCCGTTTTTTATAACCGGTATGCTCAGCAAAGCGGGAAACTGCATATCGGGATAGTAGAGATTTATTATAAAAAGGCTTTCATCCATGGCGCTGACTCCTACGATTGGCTTAAGCCGTGCGGAAAACTGCGGACTTCTCATGGCCCGCTGTATGGAATAGGCGGCATCCTGAGCCGTCAGCGTCGATCCGTCCCAGAACTTTACGGAAGTGTCCACATAAAAATACCAGCACTTACCGTCATCGCTTTTATAATCTTTTATAAGGTTCGGAGTCGTCGCAAAGGTGTCGTCCACTTCAAAAAGATTGTCGTACATCAATTGGCTGCAGAGAAGATTGGCTGCATTCTTGGTTGAAAAGGGGTTGAAGCTGTCCTGCCTGCTGCAGTTCAGTGAAAAGACATTGTCCGCACGGTAATAATCCGTTTGCTCACTTCCCGGCTCTGAAACCTCCGGCAAAGGCGGCTCATCTTCGTTTCCCGTAGCGGTACAGCCTGAAAAACAGCAGATGGCAAAAGACAATATTAGAGCAAAAAGGATCGTTTTTTTTATTCTATCAGCCATAAGCGGTTTCCTTTCAGTAATCGTTTCAGCCGACAACGATAATCGCTGCCTGTGAACCCCGCTCCCCTTTTGTCCGTCTGTGCGACCAGTATTTATCGCAGTTGCAGGATGTGCATTCATCGCTGACTGAAATATTTTCGCTTTTCAGCCCAAGCTGAATAAGCCTTCTCCTGTCTGTTTCCTTCAGATCCACCATGTACTTTCCTGTTCCCGGCACTTCAAAAAACAGTCCGTCACAGTCGTGTCCAATTAGTTTTTTTATTGCTTCCGGTACTTCAGGACCGGTTTCATAGCAGCACATATCTATTCCCGGTCCGACAGCAGCCCTAATGTTTCCTGCATTTGCTCCAAGCTCGGTCATCCTTGCGACCGCTTGCCCAAGAATGTCTGCAACTGTGCTGCGCCATCCGCAGTGTATTGCTCCTGCCACTCCGGCATCCGGATCGCAGAGGAGAACGGGAATGCAGTCTGCCGTAAAGCATATAAGAGGCAAGCCCTTGGTGCTGCTTACGATTCCGTCCGCCTCATAGGCAAAAGGAGAAAAAAGCTCGCGCCTGTCAGTATCCGTAACTATACGGACTTCATTTTTATGCACTTGTTTTGTAAAGCACAAATTCTGCGGCGGAATCCCGAGTGCTTCAAGGACAAGACGATAGTTCTCGCGAACATTCTCATCTTTGTCCCCTCTATTTTCGCCGAGGTTCAAACTCTCAAGGTAACCCTCGCTGACCCCGCCCCACCTTGTTGTAAAGCAGTGTTTAAACGGTATTGTCGGGGCTGTCATGTAGACAAGCCCCTTATAGCTCATTTCTGCAAAAGGCTTTGAAAATTCCAAAACAATTCTCCTTTGTCCGGCTGTCTGCTTCCGTCAGGCACATCCGTCACTCGTTGCGGCCGCAGCATTCCTTATATTTAAGACGTCTGCTTCCGTCCTCTTTCATCTTTCCGCAGGGGCATGGATCATTCCTGCCCGGTTTTTCGGCTTTTTTAATCGGCTGTTTTTTTACGGAATCATCGCCGCCGACACTGTTAAGAGGTCCTTTTGTAACGCTCTTTCTCTCGATAGGCTGTTCCTTCTTCACTTTAACCGTAAATATGCGCCTAACGACTTCGGAACGTATACCGTTTATCATTGCCTCAAACATATCAAAGCCCTCGCGCTTGTATGCATCAACCGGATTTTCGTTTCCATATGCACGAAGTCCTATTCCTCTGCGGAGTTCCTGCATTGCGTCGATATGATCCATCCAGTATTCGTCTACCACGCGGAGCATTATCACACGCTCCAGCTCACGCATAAGCGGCGTGCCGTTATCCATAAGCCCGAATTCTTTTTCCCTTGCCTCGTAAACTTCAATTGCTTTGTTATATATCAGATCGGTCAATGACCGAGGCGTAATCTTTTCAAGCTCCGCAGAGGAGGGAACAATTTCGCCCTTTCGGATAAACATCCCTTCAAACGGTGCAACTGTTTCCTCGAACTGCTTTATATCGTCAAAATAACCGCGCCCTGCCATTCCAGTTGTCACGGTTTCCCTAATATACTCTTCAAGCATTGAAAGTATATAGGGCTTGAGATCCTCGCCGTCGAGCACCTTGCGACGCTGTTCATAAATAGTGTTGCGCTGGACGTTCATAACATCGTCGTATTCAAGAACGCTCTTGCGGCTTTGGAAATTGCGGCTTTCCACTGTCTTCTGCGCTTGCTCTATAGCATTGGACAGTATCTTGTAATCAAGGGGGGTATCCTCATCGACTCCCATCTTCTCCATCATGTTCATAACTCTTTCGGATCCGAAAAGGCGCATAAGGTCGTCCGTCATAGCAAGATAAAACCTGCTTTCACCCGGGTCACCCTGACGGCCTGAACGTCCGCGGAGCTGATTGTCGATACGCCTTGAGTCATGCCTTTCCGTACCGATTATAAACAGGCCTCCCGCCTGTCTCACTTTTTCGGCTTCTTTCTCAATTTCCGCCTTATGGAACTCAAGCCTTTCAGCGAACATTTTCCTTGCCGAAAGGATTGTTTCGTCTTCCGTTTCGGCATATCCGGTAGCCTCGGCTATAATTTCATCGCCGTATCCATGCTTCTTAAGGTCATGCTTTGCAAGATATTCCGCGTTGCCGCCGAGCATGATGTCCGTTCCGCGGCCTGCCATATTTGTGGCTATCGTAACCGCTCCAGATTTTCCCGCCTGAGCGATTATTTCCGCCTCTTTCTCATGGTTTTTAGCATTCAGAACATTGTGCGGTATGCCGGTTCTCTTGAGAAGCGATGAAACAAGCTCGCTCTTTTCGATAGAAACCGTTCCTACCAGCACAGGCTGTCCTTTCTCGTGGCACTCAACTATCTGATTTATTATGGCCTTGTATTTCCCGTTTTCATTTTTATATACGGCATCGGGATAATCCTTTCTTGCAACGGGCTTATTGGTCGGAATTTCAATAACATCAAGGTTGTATATCGAAATAAACTCTTCCTGCTCGGTAATGGCCGTTCCCGTCATGCCCGACAGCTTGCCGTAAAGCCTAAAGTAATTTTGGAAAGTTATCGTCGCAAGCGTCTTGCTTTCCCTTTCGACGTTTACATGCTCTTTTGCTTCTATAGCCTGATGCAGCCCTTCGCTGTAGCGTCTGCCCAGCATAAGTCTGCCTGTAAATTCATCGACTATGATAACTTCCCCGTCTTTTACGACATAGTCAATGTCCCTCTTCATTACGCCGTGCGCTTTTATGGCCTGGTTTATGTGGTGATACAGCGTGGAGTTTTCAAGGTCGGAGAGGTTTTCTATGCCGAAAGCCTCCTCCGCTTTTTTGACGCCGCGCGCTGTCAGTGTCGCCGTTCTTGCCTTTTCGTCCACCACATAGTCTGCATCAAGGTTTACATCCTCTTCGCGTTTTTCGTCAACGCTTGTATAGACTATCGGTTTCAGCCGGCGGACGAAACTGTCGACCTGACTGTACAGCTCAGTTCCCTTATCCCCCATTCCGGAAATTATAAGAGGAGTCCTTGCCTCATCGATAAGGATTGAGTCCACTTCGTCCACAATGGCAAAATAGTGCCCTCTCTGAACCATATCTCCCTTATACAACGCCATATTGTCACGCAAATAGTCAAAGCCCATCTCGTTGTTTGTACCGTAAGTAATATCGGCAGCATAAGCACGGCGGCGTTCTTCGTTGTTCATACCGTGCACGATAAGTCCGACAGAGAGTCCAAGAAAACGGTAAACTTTGCCCATCCACTCACTGTCGCGCTTCGCAAGATAATCGTTAACAGTAACTATGTGGACGCCCTTGCCTTCAAGCGCGTTCAGATAAGCCGGAAGAGTAGCGACAAGCGTTTTGCCTTCGCCCGTTTTCATTTCGGCTATGCGTCCCTGATGAAGGACTATTCCTCCGATGAGCTGAACTTTAAAAGGATACAGGCCGAGAACCCTGTACGAGGCCTCTCTGACTGTTGCAAAGGCTTCGGGCAGAATATCGTCCGTCGTTTCTCCGTCTGCGAGGCGTTTCTTGAATTCGTCCGTTTTTGCGCGCAGCTCCGCATCTGACATAGTCCGGAACTTGTCGGCCATCGCATCAATTTTATCGGCTATAGGTTTTATTTTCTTCAGTTCCCTTTCGCTGTGGGTTCCGAATATTTTTGTAATTACACTCATTGGCTTTAACGCCTTCCTTTGATATTTGTTGGGCATAGATATACCTAACTATTGATTGTAGCACACATTTATGAATAAAAAAAGGGGAAAACATCTTCAACATATGCCTTTTAACTTTTTGTAATGATATTTTTTTGTTT
>JAAYWX010000355.1 GCA_012516225.1 Clostridiales bacterium | reverse complement strand
GGCCTTTTGTTGTAGGTAGAAAAAATTGGCTGTTTTGCGATACAGCGAAAGGTGCGGAGGCAAGCGCACTTTGTTACAGCATTATAGAGACGGCAAAAGCTAACGGTCTGAACGTATATCTGTACCTGCTGTATATTCTTACGGAAATGCCTAAAGCTAAGGAACTAAATGAGTCCGTTATAGAGCGCTGTATGCCGTGGTCGCCGTCACTGCCGGAATGGTGTCACTTGAAATAATCTCAACAAGTACCGGGACTGAGGGTTTGACCTCAGTCCCGGTACTTGTTTTTCACCGTTCCATTATTGAGCGGCTACGATCTATGTCACAGTTTACTGCTCTTAAAGGATATATAAGTGAAGACACTTGATGAGAGGTGGGTCCAATGGGCTATTCTTTATAGATGTGGAAGCTGAAAAAACGAAAGGATTTGTACAGACCCATAAAATGTAAAATTAACAAATGAAAGGAATAGTACAATGAAAAATCTAAAAAATCTGTTATGATGGTTATGGCTATTGCTGTAATGGTCAATTGTTTTTCTTTTCCGGCAATGGCCGTAACATCTGCCCCGGAGGTTGTTGTTACCTCCACTCAGAGCTCTCAATCAGTTTTGCGGGAAATAAGGGACGAAACTCCTTTCTTGGGGGATATATACAAGGAAGCAGTTAGTTGTATTAAAGCTGAGGTTTTTACATCTAATTATGCCTATTATAAGTATTGTAAACTTGGCGGTCTAGACTATTGGAACGATTCTCAATATTCTGTAACTGTGGAATTTGCGTATTATGATATGAGATCAGCATGGGGGAAATGTTATGCCAGTTATGGTTCGACCCAAGCTCGAAGTGCAACCCTTAGAGTGTTTCTTTAACAAAGCCGTCCAATTGTACATACCAGATTAATGCAGGGGTCACCCCCCTGCATTAACAGATAGGGAGCTAATGATGAATAGATTTATCGAGAAATATGCTTCGTTAATACCTATATTGTTGCTGCCAGTTTTTATTTCTGCATGTAGTAACGGCTCCATTAAAGAAGGGAGCTTGGAGTATACTGCTAATCAAATTATCCCCCCATCCGAATCCGGAGCGTTATTGGCTGCTTCAAAGTACGAAGATACTGTGTGGGCTCTTTATGGAAATGCAGAAAATTATACGATTATTTCTTTTAATAACGATGGACAAAGTATGTCTTCCATGCGTATTGAAGAACCGGAAACCATATCCGGATTTATGATGACGTATGACGGGATTATCGTATTAGTTGCGGAAATAAATAATGCGCTTGAGGTTAATAAAATAGGCATGGATGGCACAGTTTTGTCGACTACTCAAGTGAATATTAAGGTAGCAGGAATTAATAATTCTGTGGAATGTATTTCCGCTATTGCTGAACCAACCGGAAATATTTATATTGCATGGCGAAGTGCGGGTATCAACGGAATCACTTGTTTATCCGAAGACGGAACAACATTGTTTACTCTTTCTACTAACGAAACGATCTATGGGATTGCCTTATTAGACGATAACCCGATCGTATTACTAAATGGTAATCAACTGAGGAATATTAATCAAAAAGAAATAGCTTGGTCTTCACCAGTTGATTTAAATGGATCATATAAACACATATTTTCCGGTGATAAAGGAATTGCTTACTTAGATGATGGTCAATCCTTAATTGAATTTGATTATAATAAAAAAGCTCTTACCAGATTATTTACTTGGACTGCACTGGGAATTTCATCTCCGGTTTGGATGGTTAAAAATAATAGTGTATTCATTGCTTATACTTATCAGGATGGCGTTCAGGCTATAACGGTGCAGGAAAGAAAGGACGGAGAAGCAGATACGCGCAAGGTCATTACACTGGCGACATCTAACGTTGGCCCCATCAGAAAGGAAATTGCGGAGTTTAATGAATCAAATACTGAGTATCGCATTGAAGTCAAAGAATATAATGATAATAACAAGGACAGTTTGCTTACGTTAATGTCAACCGGTAATGTACCTGATATTATTTTTTTTACCGATGATGATTTGTTTACAAGAGCCTTTTCTACACCGGCATTAGGAGCGAAAGGGTATCTTGCTGACATCAATGAATATATTGAAAACGATCTTGAACTGGATCAGGCAGACTTTCAAAGCAATATTTTTTCTGCGGCAATGGAAGGGGGAAAGCTCTACGAGTTTCCCTACTCCTTCTGGATAGATGTAATTGCTGGTGATGCAAAAACCTTAGGCCCAGAACCTGGTTGGACCTTTGAAGATTTGCAAGAAACAATGAAATCAATAAACTTTGACGGATACCTATTTGGGCCAAATATGTCTCGGGATACCCTTTTAGATCTAATGTTGTATTACAATATGGATGAGTATGTTGATTGGGAAACCGGAACTTGCTCCTTCAATTCCATTAACTTTCAAAATATGCTTAAGTTTATTGAAAAATATGCTCCTGCAGCTGGAGAAGGGTCTCATGATTCCGAGCAAAAACGTATTGCAGATGGCAGGCAGTTGCTAATGCGTCAAAGGGTTGGAATTCCAAACTACTTACAGGTCTTTGATTTCTTTTTTGAAGATGCTGTATTAAAAGGGTTCCCAACTTCATCAGGGTGCGGCAATGCCATCATCTATGACAGAAGCTTTTCCATTTCGGCAAATACGAAATACAGCGACGGGGTTTGGTCATTTGTTCGACAGTTCTACACATATGATTACTATCTCAGCCACCAGGAGAGTTTTGATGTATTTCCCATTAATTCTAAGGCGTTGGAACACACCTATCAAAAAAGTGGAGAGCCGTTCATAATCCGTGTGGGATCTGACGGAGAAGAAGGTGCTTTCAAAATTGAGGTTGGCAACACTACTGAGAATGATATTAAGCGCATTCGTTCCCTCATTTCAGTCTTGGATAGGGTAGGGCGGCGAGATTACAATATCTCTGACATTGTTCAAGAGGAAGCCAATAGCTACTTTACTAAGCAAAAAACGCTTCAAGAGGCAACCGACCTGATACAAAACAGGGTGCAGATTTATATTGATGAACAAAAATGAGCATATAGATGAGAGAACATCAATTTTCACACATCCCCTATCTGAAGCTCTATAGCACATACAAACAATGGCGAATGGCACGGCATACTGAGCTACCAACATTCCATTAACTGTTTGGCGCATCTGTGATAAAGCCCCGGTTCAGAATATTCTCCGCTACTGGAAATGGAGTGATATAGGATTTACGCTGAGTTACTGCACGCAATGCTGATTTTAATTTATTCCCAATTAATCGACCGAATTCGACATAGAATATTTATGAATAATCATATAATATAATAGTTAGCTTTCTTATTCCTTGCATTACGTTATTCGAAGAAAGCAAAGGAGTAGATAATGAAAAAGAAACTATTATTTTCCGCTTGACTTGTGTTAACTCTAACATTATTGTTTGCCGTAAGCGTGTCTGCAAGTACTACATACTCGTACACTGATAACATCAGTGGAGAGTCAGCACCAACAACGTTGCTTACTGAGACTGGTACAAGTACAGCGACGTGGACGATGTATCCGAGTATTGAGTTAAATGCAGAGGGGCCTTTGTACTTTCAGGGGTGCCGGTAAATGTGACTTGGAGCAATAAGGATAGCTATAAAGGATATTTTTATGAGCAAGGTGGTAAGGTTTATCAATTTGAAAATGTAAAAGAGATTCCTGATGGGATAGCTGTTGATGGTGGTTACGTCAAAATTGGTACCCAAGAACAATTATGCTTTACTATAATGACGAATAGCAATCGGTATAAAAATGGAGCATACACCTGGGATGTTATAAAAATTGATGGAGAAATATTGTAATGATACCAGAAATTAAGACTGACAAATGAGGGCAAGTTAAGATAGAATGGAATCATGGATAAGAAATGGAATTTTACACCTCAGAAAAAAGCTACAACGCTCTTATGAGGGACGTGACTTATAAAAAATCTGACCAGCTCTAAATCCCGTAAAGACCGAATGAGAATAATAGATAGAGACAACAAGAAGCTCAGCGGAATTAAGCAGGCGGAATTGTAAGGAAATAAATATTACAATATAATTACAATAATGGAATATAGTTGACGTTAAGCGTGATTATCAAGTAAAACGTAAAACAGTATATTTTCAGAATATGAATATAAAATGGAGGTATAGTGGTATGATAACGAAGAAGAATAAATATGATATTAAGACCAAAAAAAGAATAAAAAATGTTATATATCCATTTCTCATAATGCTTTTCGCAATATTAGGAACTGCGTGCATACAGCAAAGGGCGCTACCTGCCGAAAGCTCTAACATATCGCAAGGCATCACAGGAAATGTTAATAATGGGAGCGACACCAATTCTTTAAATAGTCCAAAACCTGTGAACAATAATACACAAATTACTTACGAAAAGGTCAATATTGAAGAACATAACTATGTGCTAAGCTTGATAGCGGATAACGATGAAGCGCTTTTAAATGGAGAGTCTGTAATATTGCCAACTCCGCCTTTTATTCAAAACGGTACTTTTTATATACCTCTTGAAGCAGTAACAAAACTACTTGGCGGAACTTATTCCTTTGAAAACGATATTGCAACCATTCAATTATTTGGTAACACAACCAAATATCAAATAGGCTCCCATTCAATAATTATTAATGGAGAAACCTATGTTTTGTCGGGTCAAAGATATTATTTCACAAAAGAAGGTTCCGGCGACTATGTGATTATTGATGAAAAATATGTTCCTATGGTTTCAGATGGTATTGTTTTTATACCGGTAAATTATGAAACAGCTGATAGCCCCTATAATGGTATTAATGCAGCGCGAGAATATCCGGAATCGCGTATGGTAATTTTAGCAGATTTTAAAAATGAAAGGGGTATTAATGAAGTCAAACTAAATGATTCTTATGACAATCTACCTGCTAATTTTAGATCCCAGTTGCATTATACAGGGATTGTAGGTGAGGTAATAAATTATAGCATTGAGGAATATAAAAACGATGATTTGAAAGTATATGTCATGCGCGTTAATAAACCTCACGACGATGTCGAAGGCATGGATGGTAAAGTATGTGCAATCAGAGAAAATTTCACAAGCGGAAACCGCTACAGCACGCCTCGTGGTTTAAAAACCGGAGATAGCGCATATCGCGCATGGCGATTATATGGTTATGAAAGCTTTACAAACTCATTTTTCTATAAGGTGGAAGGTGGAATTGTTAGTTCGTTTACTTTCTATACGCGCTACTATGGTAGCCAACTTTAGGACTTAATAACAAAAATCTATATTTGAAGTTTACAAATTAATGTTGATTATCTCTTTATATATTGTATGCATACAAAATAAATTATAAGGAGATAATCAATATGTCTAATGGAACATTAACGCAAACTTACTCAAACGTTCAATACAAAAAATACAAATACCTGTATTCAGGTACGACTTACAATGATATTCACGTATTTACAACACTCACAACACAAGGAATAGCACCTGCTATTTCAACAACCAAAATTGCGCTATCAGACATTAATCCGGCAACGGTATCTTCAAACAATGTAATAGCAAAAATAAATGCTTGCATGTTTGACTATGGTACATCTAATTTCTATGGTTTTTTCTATCAGGGATCAGGATACCCGATGTATATTAATGGGACAGCTTATACAAGTGTACCTACTTCTTCTAGCATGTATACTGATCCAAAGTTTTGGCCATCTTTCTGTGTCAAAACTGACGGAACTGCAAATATCAGATGGTTTGGAAGTAGTACCGCACTTAGTACTGCCATCCCATATTGCAGGTATATTATCGGTTCATGTCATCCGTTAGTCTTCAATAGTAAATGTGTGTTCAATGAAAGAGTATACGATTCTGAATCTACCAGTAAACTGATATATGATCCTCAAAAAACTATAACTGATATAAGGTTTAATGAGGGTATTGGTACTGGTAGTACCGGCTCGGCAATAAGGACGCTATTGGGGCACAAATCAGGCGGTACATATGTCATGGGTTGCCCCGACTCGTCAATGAACCTTAAAACTGCTGCAATTCTGATGCAGGATCTGGGTTGTGATTATGCTGTAGCTATGGATGGGGGCACACCTTCAGAAATGAGGATAAAGGACGGATATGGCGCAAACGGTAAAGTGACAGCCGGTTCAGGTCACACTCTTAATACAGCTGTATGCGCTTATATATAAATTAAATAGTTATCACCTGACTTGATAATGAATATTGCCAAGTCAGGTGATAACAAATATGCATCTCTTATATAAGCCGAAACCTTGCCGTGACCTGCCCCCCGGAAAAGGAGCCAATTGTTAGTAGAGAAAAGTCGTGGTAAAATAAAACAAAGGAATGATAAAAAATGCCACGGAAAACATACGGAGTCGAAGAAATAGTCGGGATTTTGAGAGATATCGAAATTTTGAACGGCAAAGGGAAAAGCATTTCAGATTGCTGCCGGGACAAAGGGATTAGTGAAGCAATTTATTATCGATGGAAAAAAGAATACAGT
>JAAYWX010000354.1 GCA_012516225.1 Clostridiales bacterium | reverse complement strand
TACATGGATTTTCCGAAAATATTAGACTCCCATATTTTCTTCGCATCTCCCTCGAAATTCTGGAGCAAAAAGCCGAGAATTGCTTCTGAGGCGTGCTCCCCGCCCACCGCAGGGGAAACTTCCGTCTCGACATTCGTTTTAAGCATATGTATCGCCGGAGCTCCTGCCCTCAGGACAACTTTATATCTTCCTCCCTGTCTGACTATTTCAGGTTCCTGAAGCACCATTTCATCGGCTGACGGCATAACAATTCCGTAACCTTTCTCTCTTACGTCTTTTAGTGCCGAGCTTACTCTGTCATATTCGAATTTTATTTTTGCAAGTTCGCACAACAGTGAAATAAGGTCGCCGTCGTTTTTTATTTCCAGTCCGCTTTCTTCGCTTATCGTACGGTAATATAGCTCTCTCGGCAAATCTATCTTTACCGAAAAGCTACCCTTTCCCATCATCAGCTCTGATATGCGGGCATCCGAAACATTTTCGATTGTATTAAGCCGTCCAGCGAGTGCCTGTGCATCTTTCAGCTTTCTGACTTCCGTTGAGGCATTCAGAATTTCACGGTACAACTCCTGTTTTATCGAATGCTCGTTCGCCAAAGCTTCGACCCATTCGGGCAGATATACGAAGTATTCTTCGGCTGTAAACTCGCCCAACAGTATGTTGAGAATTTTCTCAATGTCTTCCTCCGCCAGTGTAAGGCAATTTATGCATATGCTTGCGACCCCGTATTTTTCCGCCAATTCTTTCCTGAGGCTCTGTGCACTTTCAGAATTCGGCTGAGTGCAGTTTATTAAAAGCAGAAACGGCTTGCCTATTCTCTTGAGTTCCGAAATCACCCGCTCTTCCGCCTCAACATAGTTTTCCCTTGGAATCCCGCAGATAGAGCCGTCAGTCGTAATAACAAGCCCTATTGTTGAGTGGTCGCAAATTACTCTCCTTGTTCCTTCTTCCGCAGCTTCCGTCAGACTTATTTCATGGTCAAACCAAGGAGTCGCAACCATACGTTCCTCGCCATCTTCCATAATTCCCGAGGCTCCCGGAATCATATACCCGACACAGTCTATAAGTCTTACCGACATCTCGACCCCTTCGCCGATGTTTATATGTACGGCGTCTTCCGGAACGAACTTAGGCTCCGCCGTCATGACTGTCCTTCCCGATCCCGACTGCGGAAGCTCATCCCTGGCGCGCTCCTTAACATAGATGTTGTCTATGTTGGGTATTACCATTGTTTCCATAAACCTTTTTATAAATGTGGATTTACCCGTTCTGACGGGACCGACTACACCCACATATATATCTCCGCCGGTGCGAAGCGCAATGTCCTCGTATATTTTGCTGTCAGTCATACCTATTCCCCCTAAGAATGATGATTAGTAATATCTATGGGGGAAAACTCCGATTTATTCGGACATAGTATTTATAAGCCCAATATTTTTTTCATTTTTTATTTGTATCTCCGCATCGTATCATTAATAACGCTCAAGATTCGCCTCAGATACTGCCAAACATTAATCACTTGATTTCAAAGATCGGCATAGGCTGATAGAGAGGTGGTTTTCTTGATGCAGAGTAATTTTTTTGTCAAAAAAAACATACTTAAAGATAAACTTAAATACAATGGTGAAATTCTTCTGAATTACAAAATTGAATATCCCGAATTTATCTCTGCCTGCCGTTCTCCGGTGTGTTTAGATAAAATAAATAAATTTTACAGGGAAAAAGCCCTTGCATACAAGGAATACTGTGAGACCGATTTGTTCGCAATGGCTGTCGAGCAATACAAATACGATATAGAAAACGGTTTTCCCGTACGCATTTTTGAAGCATTAAAAACCTATACAGTAACATATTTCGGTGCTTGCGCCGTAAGCATTTATTTTGACCGCTACGAATATACAGGGGGAGCGCATGGAAATACCCTGAGAGAATCTCAGACATGGAACATAAAAAATTGCGTCACGATTGAGCTTTCTCAGATAGTACGCTGTCCGCCCGACTACAAAACGTACATTCTTTCAGAAGTTGAATCGCAGATAGAAAAGGAGCCGGAAATGTACTTTGAGAATTACCATGAGCTTATTGCTGAAAACTTCAATGAAAACAGCTTTTATTGCACACCGGAGGGTATAGTGTTTTACTATCAGCAGTATGATATTGCACCGTATTCAAGTGGGATAAGGGAATTTTTTATACCGTATTCTGTCTGCGTTTTGAATCCGGTAAGGCTGTGTCGTGTGCTTTCCGGCAGGTATTTATAAATTGCTCTTAAAATTTACCGGAATTTTAAAAGATAAAGTCCGCCTTTTCTTTTACTTAAGGCGGACTTTGCGCTGCAGCCATATCGGAACGCGGTATCAGTCTGTCCGTTCGGAACTATTTACTTTTTTGTGACATATGTATGCAGCCAGCCATGCGCAAAACAGAAGGATAACTGAAGATACAGCTTTTGAATATGGAACATTCTCATTCATTGTATATCCTCTGCGGACAATCTCAATAGAAATGCAGTGTATATCCGCTTCTCCGCCATGCTCACGGCATTCTTTTGAAAATACGCCGATTATCCGGACCGTATCACCTATGTGCTTGTAGTCCCCGAAATAAGCAATCGTTTTTGCATCAGATGTTTTTATCCATATGCCTATGGCGTTAGTCCCGTCACTTATATTGACCCATGAGTATTGCCCTCGTTCCAGAATCTCTCCTATAGCTTCCCCCTCTACTGCAACCGAACAACCATCGAAATCCTCGGCACTATCTATCAAATTACTTATCTGGACATTCTCCTCAGCTCCTGCGGAAACAACCAAAACTGCTGAAAATAATGCAGAAAGCAAAAACCTTCTTATCGTTTTATGCATAATTTTCCTATCCTTCCGCCAATATTTCCGAACAAAGCAAAGGCTGAAACAAACTCAAACCTGCCAAGGTACATTGAAAGTATATACTGTATTTTCATAATCGGCGGCATATTATCTGATGTTACCCCTATGCTCAATCCGACATTTCCCGATACGGAAGCTGCCTCAAAAGCCGAATCCGCCAATGAGTATCCGCAAAATGTGCCTATTAGTACATTGACTGAAAACAGAACTATGTAGCATATGATTATGAGTGCTGAAGACTTTACAAAAGTATCCTCCAGAACATAGTTTTTTATATGATGATATTTTGTCACTCTTATGTTTCTCTCTGGGGAAAGTACTTTTTTTATGTCTGAGTTAAAACCTTTGAATACTATTCCTACTCTCAGCCCCTTGAATCCGCCAGCTGTAGAACATGCCGAGCCTCCGATAAGCATTGCAATTACCATCACAAAAATTCCAAAATCTCCCCAGTCGTTCGCAAACTGTCTTGCATAAACATTCCCGAAACCAGTTGTTGTATGTGCAGAAAGTACGTTATATATAACCCTTCTGAAGACGGAAACCGCATCGGAATATACGCCAAGTTTTGTCAGCTTCACGGCAGCAAGAGCGCACAGCAAGATCGATGTAAGTGCAAAACTCCTTGTTTCTATATTTCTGACCAGTTCCTTTCTTTCTCCCTGCCATACTGCATAGTGGAGTCCGAAGTTAAATGACCCAAGTATAAAGAATATTATGGTAATTACTTCATAGGCAAAACTATGGTAATACATCATATTTTGGCTGTTGGGGGCAAAGCCTCCCGTACTCCACGCCGACTCAAAAATGTACAATCCATGAAAAAAAGCAGACAGCGGAGAAAGCCCTATAAACATACCGCATATCCACAGCGTAATTGTTCCTGCAACAAGATATATCATGCTGATTTTCCAGATAATCCTTGCGGTGTACTTGACATTCGGCAAAAGCTTAATATCTTTTGCCTCTCCGCAATACAGCTTATAGGCGCTGCCTGTATGTTTTGACATAAAGCTAAGAGCAAGCACAACCATTCCCTGTCCGCCTACAAATGTTAAAATGTGCCGCCACATATTAAGCCCTGCAGATAGGTGATCCAAATCCTGCGTCAGAACCAAGCCCGTAGTCGTAAATCCGCTCATTACATCAAAACATCCGTCAATCAGACTTTTTGAATGGCCGCTCAGCAGATAGGGCAGAGAACACAGACACATAAGCACTAACCATGAGAGCGCGGCAATAATAAACCCGTATTTCCATTCCAATGGCGTTTCAGATTTGCGCGTCCGCCTTCCTAATATCACCATCATGCAGCCGACAATAACGGAAACGGATATGCTTATCGCAAAATCCAAAGCGGGATTCCATTCTTTCAAAAGCAGAGAGGTTAGCAGAGGAATGACCATCAGCGTAGCCGTACCGAGAACTATGTTGCCGATGTAATAACTTGTTATGTATATGCCAGGGTAGCGGGTTTTCAATTCTGTCATATCGTCACCGTACCGTTAAAAATGCTATAATCATAAGCAAAGCGCAATAGCCTAAAACCAGCAGCACTTCAGTAAAAAGTCCGGTAAGTTTATTTTTTATTCGCATGATAATTCCTCCCGCTGTTAAGAATCTTGCGTATTTGGGGAAATGTTTCGCGGTTCGTTATGAGATGCACACAATCTCCGCTATGT
>JAAYWX010000353.1 GCA_012516225.1 Clostridiales bacterium | reverse complement strand
GGCCTTTTGTTGTAGGTAGAAAAAATTGGCTGTTTTGCGATACAGCGAAAGGTGCGGAGGCAAGCGCACTTTGTTACAGCATTATAGAGACGGCAAAAGCTAACGGTCTGAACGTATATCTGTACCTGCTGTATATTCTTATGGAAATGCCTAAAGCTAAGGAACTAAATGAGTCCGTTATAGAGCGCTGTATGCCGTGGTCACCGTCATTGCCGGAATGGTGTCACTTGAAATAATCTCAAAAAGTACCGGGACTGAGGGTTTGACCTCCGTCCCGGTACTTGTTTTCACCGTTTCATTATTGAGCGGCTACTTTTTAAGATTGTAATTCAGCTTTTTATCCTGCATATTTGTCACGCTCTGCTACCGCAAGCTTATCGCAGCGATTATTAAATTCATTGTCAGCATGTCCCTTAACCCAATGAAAAGTTACATTGTGAATACTTAAAAGTCTATCAAGCTCTTTCCAGAGGTCGGCGTTTTTAAGTTCGCCTTCCTTGCGTTTCCATCCTTTTTCCCTCCAGCTCTTAAGCCATCCTTCGTTTATTGCTTTTGAAATATATTGAGAGTCCGTATATAAAGACACTTCGCAGGATTCCTTCAGTACGGACAGGGCTGAAATGACAGCTATAAGCTCCATACGGTTGTTTGTTGTCTGCTTTTCCCCGCCCGACATTTCGCGTATTGTGTCCTTATATTTTAGAATTGCTCCCCAACCTCCTGGTCCCGGATTTCCGGAACAGGCACCGTCTGTATAAATAGTAACTTCTTTCATATAATTCTCCTGCAGAGAAACATTTAAATCGGCAAGTACACCGGCTCTTTCGCCATTGGTCATGTGAAAGAACCGGTGCAACTGCAAATATCTTAAAAAGATAAATTTTGATTTATTATATCCTATTCAGGCTGTTCCAAAACATCGTCCGCTTCAATCTTATCTGTCCTTGCTATTGAGATAACTTTTGCGCCTTCTGCCAGCTTCATAAGCCTTACGCCTTGGGTGGCTCTCCCAAAAGTGCTGATTGACTCCGCGCTCATGCGGATAATCGTTCCGTCATCGGAAATCAGCAGGACATCGTCGCTGTCGTCAACCACTTTAATGTCAGCAACCTTTCCTGTTTTTTCGGTCACGTTGTAATTCTTAAGTCCCGTTCCGCCGCGGCGCTGAGGTACTCCTTCGTCCCCGCGCAGATATTCTTCTATTTCGGTCCTCTTTCCATAGCCATTTTCTGTAACCGAAAGCAGAGAACCGCCTTTGCGTGTCCTTGCCGCACCGACGCAATAATCGCCCTCACGTAGTTTTATCCCGCGTACTCCTGTGGCCGACCTGCCCATAGGACGGACATCGTTTTCACTGAAGCATATCGCCATACCTTCGTGCGTCGCTATAAGGATATTCTGTTTGCCGTCTGTTCGGCGGACCGCTATAAGCTCGTCCCCTTCTTCAAGGTTCAAGGCTCTAATTCCGCTGTTGCGTATATTTTTCAGTTCACTCAAGCACATTCTTTTTACGGTTCCGTTTTTTGTCACCATGACAAGATATTCTTTGTCCGTATCAAGTTCGCGGACGGAAATCATGGCGTTTACTCGTTCTCCCTGTTCTATCGGAAGAAGATTAACTATATTCGTTCCTTTAGCCGTACGGCCCGCCTCTGGTATGTTGTAGCCTTTCTGGCGGTATACTCTGCCGAAATTCGTAAAGAACAAGATATAATCATGGGTCGAAGCTGTAAAAATTGTTTCAACATAGTCTTCCTCACGGAGGGTCTGCGCAGTAATGCCTTTTCCGCCGCGGCGCTGGGAGCGGTATGTGTCGGTCGGCATACGCTTTATATATCCTGCGTGCGTAAGCGTATATACACATTCCTCTTCGTCAATGAGGTCCTCTATATCTATTTCTTCTTCCACATCCTGAATCTCGGTTATGCGCTCATCCCCGTATTTGTCGCGGATTTCAATGAGTTCTTCCTTCAGGACGGACTTTATCATTTCTTCTGATCCAAGAAGTTCGTTGTAGTAGGCTATTTTTTTCTCAAGCTCTTTATATTCAGCCTCCAATTTTTCTCTTTCAAGTCCCTGAAGCCTCTTAAGTTGCATATCAAGGATTGCTTGTGCCTGAACATCCGAAAGTCCGAAACGGCTTATCAAATTCTGTTTCGCATCGTCATAGCTTTCACGTATTATGCGGATAACCTCATCGATGTTTTCCTGCGCTATAAGCAAACCTTCAAGCAAATGTGCACGCTCCATTGCTTTGTTGAGGTCAAATTTCGTACGGCGGACAATTACTTCCTGCTGGAAAGCAAGATATTCGTCCAAAATATGACGGAGCGAGAGTATTTTCGGCTGGGTTTGATTGTTTACAAGCGCCAGCATATTTATGGCAAATGAGGATTGAAGCTGAGTCTGCGCAAACAAGCGGTTTAGCACCACCTGTGTGTTAGCGTCCTTTTTCAGCTCTATAACTATTCGCATTCCGTTGCGGTCCGACTCATCGCGCAGGCCCGAAATCCCGTCCAGACGCTTATCCCTTACTTGATCGGCTATATTTTCAATAAGCGTTCTTTTGTTTACCTGATACGGCAGTTCGGTAATAATTATGCGAATTCTTCCCTGTCCATATTCCTCAATCTCATGCCTTGCCCTTATGACAACGCGGCCGCGTCCCGTAGCGTATGCCGCGCGTATACCGGCTCTGCCCATTATAATTCCTTTTGTGGGAAAATCCGGCCCTTTTATATGCTCCATAAGGTCAAAAAGTCCTGCATCGGGATTGTCAAGAACACATATACAGGCATTTATAACTTCTTTAAGATTGTGCGGAGGTATGTTTGTCGCCATGCCGACGGCAATTCCGCTGGATCCGTTTACAAGCAGATTAGGAAATCGGCTGGGGAGTACACGAGGTTCTTTCCGTGTTTCATCAAAGTTGGGTGACCAGTCTATGGTTTCTTTCTCAATATCACGCAGAAGTTCTTCTGAAATTTTTGACATTCTTGCTTCGGTATAACGGTACGCTGCTGGGGGGTCTCCGTCAATTGAACCGAAGTTTCCGTGTCCGTCGACAAGCGGATAGCGCATGGAAAAGTCCTGCGCAAGCCTTACCATAGCATCATAAACAGAAGCGTCTCCGTGCGGATGATATCGCCCAAGCACGTCGCCGACGCAGGTTGCGGACTTTTTAAAAGGCCTGTCGCTTGTAAGATTGTCCTCATACATTGCATAAAGTATACGTCGGTGTACCGGCTTCAAACCGTCACGTACGTCCGGCAGCGCTCTGCCGACTATTACCGACATAGCATAATCAATATATGATGTCTGCATTTCACTTACAAGCTCAGACGTAATTATTTTCTGATTTGGATACCGGATATCTTCCGGCTTATAATCTTTTGCCATTTGTGTGACCTACCTTAATTTGTTGTGGGTATCTTGTTATCGGCCGGTTGTACGGCTTTTCCGCGCCGTATAATAACGCTTTTAAATGTCAAGGTTAACGGCATATTTAGCGTTTTTCTCTATAAATTCTTTTCTTGGCTCAACTTTTTCTCCCATAAGGATAGTAAATATCTCATCTGCCTTTATTGCATCTTCAAGTGTAATACGCTTTAATATGCGGGTTTCAGGATTCATTGTGGTTTCCCAAAGCTCGTGGGGATCCATTTCACCAAGACCTTTATTCCGGCTGATGTCAACTTTTCCTTTGCCGTCCTCTCCTCGCATTTCGGCGGAGATTCGGTCACGCTCCTCATCAGAAAAGGCATATCGCGTCTGTTTGCCGCGTACAAGTTTGTACAGAGGAGGCATAGCTGCGTATACAAAGCCGTTCTCTATAAGAGGGCGCATAAAGCGGAAAAAGAAAGTCAGAAGCAATGTGCGTATATGGCTGCCGTCCACGTCGGCATCGGCCATGATTATTACTTTGTGGTATCTCAGCTTGCCGATATCAAAATCATCGCCAATTCCCGCGCCCAAAGCCGTAATTACAGGTGTCAGTTTGTCATTTGTATAAACTTTATCTGCGCGTGCCTTTTCAACATTAAGCATTTTCCCCCACAGCGGCAGAATAGCCTGAAAGCGGCTATCCCTTCCGCCAGTGGCGCTACCTCCCGCCGAATCTCCCTCGACTATATAAAGTTCGGTAAGCGACGGATCGCGTTCGTTGCAGTCACGCAGTTTCCCGGGAAGAGTAGAGCCTTCAAGCGCGTTTTTCCGGCGGATATTTTCTCTTGCCCTTCTGGCTGCCTCGCGCGCTCTGTTTGCAGTAATGGCTTTTTCAAGTATCTGACGTCCAACAGCGGGATTTTCTTCGAGATAAGTTGTCAGCTTGTCAAAAACGATATTATCAACCAAAGTCCGAATTTCGCTGTTTCCGAGTTTTGCTTTGGTCTGGCCTTCAAACTGGGCATCGGTGAGTTTTACAGAGATAACGCAGGCAAGTCCTTCACGGCAGTCTTCTCCCGAAATTTTATCATCGTTCTTTAGAAGCCCGGTCTTTTGACCGTAAGCGTTTAGAGCGCGTGTAAGTGCGGACTTGAAGCCTGTTTCATGCATTCCGCCTTCAGGTGTGTGTATATTATTGGCAAAAGACAGTATAATTTCATTATAGCTGTCATTATACTGCATAGCTATTTCCGCTATGCCGTTTTCCTTTTCTCCTGACATATAAATAACATCGCTGTGCAGTGGAGTCTTGCTGCGGTTTATATACCCTACAAACTCGCGTATGCCCCCTTTATAGCACATACTGTCACGGACAGGCTCATTGCCTCTCAAATCCTCGGTTTCAATATGCAAACCGGCGTTGAGAAAGGCCTGCTCACGCATACGGGTATGCAGGACATCATAATCAAAAACGGTATCCTCAAACATTTCCGGGTCCGGCTTAAAACGCACTACCGTTCCGGAAGATTCTGTTTTGCCTATTATTTTCATTTCCTGCGTAATGTTTCCGCGGGAAAATTTCATCTGATAAATATTTCCGTTTTTGTGGACGTCCACTTCCAGCCATTCTGAAAGCGCGTTTACAACAGATGCACCGACACCGTGCAATCCGCCAGAAACCTTATATCCCCCTCCGCCGAACTTTCCTCCTGCATGGAGAACAGTGTACACAACGTCAAGAGCGGGTTTTCCTGTCTGTTCCTGTATATCAACGGGAATTCCGCGGCCATTGTCGGAAACGCGTATAATGTTTCCCGGCTCTATAGTTACTTTGATATGAGTGCAGTATCCAGCAAGTGCCTCATCTATGGCATTATCGACAATTTCATATACAAGATGATGCAAGCCGCTTGAAGATGTGGAACCAATATACATTCCCGGCCTTTTTCTTACGGCTTCCAGTCCTTCAAGAACCTGAATCTGTGACGCATCATATTCTTGTGTTATCTTATCGGTTATATCAGACATCTGATTCTTCCTTCCGTGTTTTTATACGCCTTAAAACGGTTATGCTCCATTATTCAAAACTAAGCGTGTTCGTTCTCTTAAGAAGAGTTGACGACGCAAGCTGTGATAGATATACAATTTGACTTCCGTCGGATGCTTCACATACAACAAAAGATTTTGGCAAGTCATCACATACATTTACAACTTGTCCTTTTTTTTCAGCATCCGCCAGATACTTTCTTGTAATGTACGAATGTGAGGAATTATCAAGATCACATACAGCAACTATATCACTGTACATAACAACAACATTTTTTCCAAGGTGCAGATACATGGCTGAACCTTTTCCTCCTAATTTAAAATTTCCGTTAAAATACGAACGCCCTGCCAGTATGTTTTAAAACTTTATGTTTACAATCAGATAATCTTTCCGCCTGAAACAGTTATTATCTTCCCGCCGGTACGTTCTCTTATCTGACTGTCCTCGCAGCAAGTGATGAGTGTCTGTCCGGATCCTATACGGTTTAGTACATATTCCTGACGTTTTTTGTCAAGTTCACTTAAAACATCATCTAATAAGAGAACCGGACAGTCTTTTGTATCCTGAAAAGAAATCTCTCGTTCTGCCATTTTTAACGACAGTGCAGCAGTTCTTGTTTGTCCTTGGGAAGCATAAAGTCTGGCATTCATGCCGTTTATCTCTATTTCAAGTTCATCCTTATGTATTCCGGTTAAAATTTTGCCTGAGGCTATCTCAGCCTCTCTGTGAAATTTTTGATGTTCCGCTACTTCATAGTATATATCCGAAACCGGAGCAAAAGGATCTTTAACTGTACTTACCGTTTTATAAAAAATTGAAAGTTTCTCACCATTACCTGAGAATTCACTGTGTATTGGTACAGCAACTTCTGAAAGCCTTTTTAAAAATGCCGCACGGTATCTTATTATTTTTGCACTGCACCGGCACATATTTTCTGAAAACTCGTCCAGAACTTCAAGAAGGGAAGGTTTTTCCCGCCAGTCTGACAAGATGCGCCTTTTATGCTCGTACAAACGGGCATACTCCGAAATCAGTTCTGCATATGCAGGACGAAGCTGAGATATAGCCATATCCATAAATCTGCGGCGGGCCTTTGCCCCGTCTTTTATCATATTCAAATCGTCAGGACAAAAAAGAACAACGCGTAAAATTTCCGAAAGCTCCGGCGAATTTTTCTTCACGCCGTTGCAAAGAATCTTTTTTCTAAGGCCCCTGTTCAGACCTATTTCGATGTTCTGTTCCCTCTCCTGTGAAAATATTTTTCCGGTAACGCGCGCATTTTCTCTGTCAAACGAAATCAGCTCGCTATCAAACCTTGTTCTGAAACCGTGCCCGCAGCTTAGCAAGTATATGCTCTCAAGAAAATTTGTCTTTCCCTGAGCATTTTCTCCAACTATAACATTTATTCCGGATGACAGCTCTATAGTTTCGTTGTCATAATTTCTAAAACCTTCAAGGCGGACTGAATTTACTATCATTCCGCAGCACCGCTTATAATAAAGCTTTGTCCTTCAACATCAACAACATCTCCGGAATATAGCTTTTTTGTACGCTGAAAGCATATATCTCCGTTTACTTTTACCATTCCGCTTTGTATCAGAGTTTTAGCTTCTCCTCCCGTTTCCGTAACGGCGGCGAATTTCAGCATTGAATCAAGACGGATAAAATCCGTTGAAATTTTTATTTTCTCTGGCGTTATGGACATACTATCCTCCGGATTTTCATAATCCAATAAAAATAATTAATCTAAGTTTTAAATCTTATTTAAGCCTTACAGGAAGTATCATATACAAAAACTTGTCACTGCCGTCTTCCGGAACTATTACGCACGGAGACGAACTTGAATTAAGGCATATTTCCAGCCTTTCAGCAGGAGCTGCTTTCAAAGCATCCTGAAGATATCGGTTGTTAAATCCAATTTCCAAGCCTTCTGCATCTCCTTCATATTCGCATACATCCTCTCCTTTTCCTATTGCTGTAGCACAATACATATTGAGTTTATTTTTTCCAAAAATACAGCGGAGAGGGTTTTTTATTCTGTCGTCTATTATAAGTGAAACGCGATCAACAGCGCGGAGAAGTTTGGAACGCTCCGCTTTAATTTTGTATGCATATTCGCTCGGTATGGCTTTTTTGTAATCCAAAAATTCGCCCTCAAGTCTTCTTGTGACAAGAACGCAATTTTCAACTGAAAACGAAATATGTTTATTTCCCAATACTATCTTAACCGTTTCATCGGAATCCGAACACATTTTTTCCAGATCCGACAAAGCTGTTCCCGGAGCAATAAAGCTGCAATCGTCCATATCGGACGATTCCGGAGCTTCCCTGCGCATTGCAAGCCTGTATCCGTCTACAGCAACAACCGTTAGCTTTCCGTTTTCAATTTCAAAAAGTGCCCCTGTATAAACAGGTCTTGACTCATTGTCGCTGACGGCAAAAATAGTCTGGTTTATCATTTCCTTCATTGTTTTTTGAGGAATTGAAACAGATTTTTGATGTTCAACAGACGGAAGCTCCGGATATCCGTCCGAATACATGCCCATTATAGAAAAATCGGCGTTACCACAGACAATTCTGGTCATGTTTGTGTCGTCAGATGAAATTGTGACGATATCATCCGGCAAACTGCGGACTATATTATCAAAAAGCCTTGCCGAAATTACAACAGACCCTGGTTCGGCAACATCGGCGGCAAAGTTTGTATATATTCCTTTTACTAAATCATATCCTGTTATTTTAACGCCGGCAGCGGCCTCTATCAGAAGCCCCTCAAGCACGGGGTTCGGACTTTTTGACGCAGCTGCGCGGGATGCCGTTGCCACCGCCGACTGTAGCAAATATTTTTCACATGTGAATTTCATTTTTTATCCTCCGGAAGTAATCATTTCTTATTTCTTTATAGAGAAAGAAATAAAGATAGAATAATAATGTAGTAGTTTTAGTAGTAGAAAAAATAAATGTTGAAAACTTATCGCAGGTATTGGAAATTCTAAAAAAACAGTGTTCAGAAAAATGTTTAAAAACGAAAATTTTTCAACATAGCCGGTTTAGTAAAAAATTTTGTTCCGGTTTTCAACATAAAAGTTTTCGTAAACAAACATAAAAAAGTTGAAAACATAAAATTTACTGTCCGTGTGAAGTATTGATGTTGCTGATTATGTCCCTTATTGTCATGCTTACTGACGAGTCCTTGTTTATCAGCTCTTCAACTTTTCTGATGGAGCTTAGCACAGTGGAATGATTTCTGTCCTCGTATTGCTCACCTATGTCTTTAAGGGAAAGGTTTGTAAGGCTGCGCATTAAATACATTGAGATCTGACGCGCCATTGCAGTATTTTTAGATCGGCGCTGACCTCTGAGATCATCCGGTTCAAGTGAAAAATAACGTGCAGTTTCCTCAATGATTATATCTGGAGTAGGAACAAATTCTCCGACGCGTATAACGTCCTTTATTGCACGTTTTGCGGAAGCTATATTGATTTCGTCATTGAGAATTGAGTTGTAGGCAGTAAGTCTTTTGACAACTCCTTCTATCTGGCGTATATTGGATTTTATAGTATCCGCTATGTACTCAACAACGTCATCGGGAAGGACCATACCAAGCTGAGCCGCCTTGTTGCGGATTATGGCCATGCGGGTTTCCATGTCGGGAGGCTGAATGTCCGCCATAAGACCACCTTCAAAACGTGTGCGGAGCCTGTCTTCAAGTTTTACCATTTCAATTGGAGGACGGTCTGACGTTATGACTATTTGCTTTCCGTCTTCATACAAGTTATTGAAGGTATGGAAAAATTCTTCCTGAACACCTATTTTTCCTGCTATGAACTGTATATCGTCTACAAGAAGAAGATCTACATAGCGATATTTGTTGCGAAATTCCTCTTGAGTATTGTCTTTTATCGACTGGACCATCTGGTTTATGAAATCATCGCCTTTTACATATGCAATTTTTGCAGAGGCGTTCTGTTCATGTATCTTTTGACCTATTGCGAGAAGAAGGTGTGTTTTTCCAAGACCTGAGTTTCCATAAATAAAAAGAGGATTGTATGCTTTTCCAGGATTGTCCGCAACGGCAACGGCGGCCGCATGGGCAAATTTGTTTGAGTTTCCGACAATAAACTTATCAAAAGTATATCCCGCAACTTCAGGAAGAGTATCATCTGAATCAGAAACTTTTTCATAGTCTTCAAGTTCGTCCTCGGTCAGTACGAGGAGATCAAAAGGGCATGAAAAAAGATCCGACAGCGCTGAAGTTATGGCTCCGGAAAAACGCTGGGTTATGATGTTTCGTTTAAATTCAGTAGGTGTGTAAACAACAAGACGTGTATCTGAAATTTCAACAGGTTTGCAGTCTGAAAACCATGTGTTTATAGATGTGCTTGTAAGCTCTGAGGATAATATGTTAATTATGCTGTTCCAGACGTCGTTAACAGAATTCATTGATGAATATTATACTTTGTAAAGAGAAGAGTTGCTAACTTTATAACCACTATATTATAACAAAATTTAGATGATATTACAAGATATAAATATATTATAATGTATATCTTTCATACCAGCAATTAATCTTGATTTCGACGGAGTAAAAGCGTAAT